>JACMKJ010000293.1 GCA_014380155.1 Rhizobacter sp.
AACTCGAAGAACGCCCCCTTCAGCCGCGTGAGTTCGTGGCCGTAGGTGTCCATTTGGTCGGCGTCGATGTTGGTCACAACCGACAAGATGGGCATCAGGTTGTGGAACGACGCATCCGACTCGTCGGCCTCGACCACGATGTAGTCGCCCGAGCCGAGGCGCGAGTTGGCACCGGCCGCGTTGAGCTTGCCGCCGATCACGAAGGTCGGGTCCAGGCCCGCTTCGGCCAGCACACTCGTCACGAGCGAGGTCGTCGTGGTCTTGCCATGGGTGCCGGCAATGGCGATGCCGCGCTTCAGGCGCATCAACTCGGCCAGCATCACGGCGCGCGGCACCACCGGCACCCGCTTGGCGCGGGCGGCGATCACCTCGGGGTTGTCAGACTTCACCGCGGTAGATGTCACCACCGCTTCGGCGCCGACGATGTGCGCCGACTCATGCCCGACGAACACCTTGATGCCCAGCGTGGCCAGGCGGCGCGAGGTCGGGCTGTCGCTCTGGTCAGAGCCCGAGACCACGTAGCCGAGGTTGTGCAGGATCTCGGCGATGCCGCTCATGCCTGCGCCGCCGATGCCCACGAAGTGAATGTGTTTGACGGCGTGCTTCATGTGGCCAACGCCTCCAGTTCATTGGCAACATGCGCTGCCGCTTTCGGCCGGGCCAAGGCACGCGCCTTGGTGGCCATGTTCAACAGCGCATCGCGCGTGAGGCTCTTCAGCATCTCCGCCAGCCGCTGCGGTGTGAGTTCGGTTTGCGGCAAATGAATGCCCGCACCTTGTTTGGCCAGCCACTGCGCGTTGTCACGCTGATGGCTGGTGGTGCTCACGACCAAGGGCACCAGCACGCTGGCCACACCGGCTGCGCACAACTCGCTCACCGTCACCGCGCCCGCGCGGCAGACGATCACGTCGCACAAGGCGAGGCGCTCGCTCATGTTGTCGATGAAGGGCAGCACCTCGGCGTCGACCTGGGCGGTGGCGTAGGCAGCACGCACCTTCTCGTGTTGGGCGGTGCCGGTCTGGTGGGTCAGCAGCGGGCGCTCAGCCTGGCCGAGCAGCGCCATCGCCTTCGGCAGGGCTTCGTTCAAGGCCGAGGCACCCAGGCTGCCACCGACCACCAGCACACGCAGCGGGCCGCTGCGGTGCTCGAAACGCTCCAGCGGCGTGGGCAGGTTCTCGATCTCGGTGCGCACCGGGTTGCCGGTGACGACGCCTTGTTTGGTCTTGTGCGCCGCTTCGCCGTCAAAACCGAAGGCCACCTTATCGGCCACCGGCAGCAGGCTCTTGTTGCTCATCAACAGCGCCGCATCGGCGTTGACCAGCATCAGCGGCTTGTTGAGCAGCGAGGCCATCAGGCCGCCGGGGAAGCAGACATAACCGCCCATGCCGAGGACCGCATTGGCCTTTCGCTTGCGGATGATCTGCAGGCAGCTCCAGAAGGCCCCGAGCAGGCGCAAGCCACCGGTCAGCGTGTGCAGCAGGCCCTTGCCACGCAGCCCGCTGAAGGTGATGTTGTCCATCGGGATGCCACTCGGCGGCACGAGCTTGTTTTCCATGCCGTGCGTGGTGCCGAGCCAGCTCACCGTCCAGCCGCGCCGTTGCATCTCAGCTGCCACGGCAAGGCCGGGGATGACGTGGCCACCGGTGCCGGCGGCCATGATGATCAGGTGCTTGGCGCTCATGCCCGCCCCCCGCGCATCAACTGCCTGTTCTCGATATCAACCCGCAACACGATCGCCAACGCGATCATGTTCATCAGAATCGCCGAGCCGCCAAAACTCATCAACGGCAAGGTGAGCCCCTTGGTCGGCAACACGCCCAGGTTCACGCCCATGTTGATGAACGCCTGGCCACCCATCCAGATGCCGATGCCCTGCGCAAACAGGCCGGCGAATACACGGTCCAGCGCCACCGCCTGGCGGCCGATGTGAAAGATGCGGCGCGACAACCAGAAGAACGCAAAGATCACCGCGACCACACCCACGAAGCCCAGCTCTTCACCGATCACGGCGAGCAGAAAGTCGGTGTGCGCCTCGGGCAGGTAGTGCAGCTTCTCGACACTCGAACCCAGGCCCTGGCCGAAGATCTCGCCGCGACCGAAGGCGATCAACGAGTGCGACAGCTGGTAGGCCTTGCCCAGCGTGTACTTCTCGTCCCACGGGTTCAGGTACGCAAAGATACGCTCACGCCGCCACTCGCTGAAGCTGATCATCAACACGAAGGCGCCAACCAGCACCGCGGTGATCAGGAAGAACATGCGGCCGTTGACACCGCCGAGAAAGAGAATGCCCATCGCGATGGTGGCGATGACCATGAACGCGCCCATGTCGGGCTCAGCCAGCAGCAGCATGCCCACCACGGCCACGCTCACCGCCATGGGCATCACGGCGCGGAAGAAGTTTTCCTTCACTTCCATCTTGCGCACCATGTAGTTGGCGGCATAGAGCGCGATGGCCAGCTTGGCCAACTCGGAGGGCTGGAAGTTGGTGATGCCCAGCGGGATCCAGCGGCGTGCGCCGTTCACGCCCTTGCCCACGTGCGGGATCAGTACCGCCACCAGCAGCACCAGCGCACCGGCAAACAACCACGGTGCCGTCTTCTCCCACAGGCTCACCGGCAGCTGCACCACCACCACCGCCGCCACCAGGGCGACCAGAATCGCAAACGCATGGCGCATCAGAAAGTGGGTCTGTGCGTAGCGCGCGAACTTCGGGTTGTCGGGCAAGGCGACCGAGGCCGAATAGACCATCACCAGGCCCAGCGCGAGCAAGGCCACCACGACCCAGATCAGCGCCTGGTCGAAGCCTTGCAGCTTGGTCGGCTGGCCGGTGGTTCCGTTCCAGTCGCGGATGGGCACGGCAGTGCCGCCGCCGCCCTTGATCAACGCGGCGATGCGCTCTTTCAGCGTGTCCAGACCAAAGCGTGCGGTCAGCGTGCTCATGCGACTTCCCCACTCTCTGCGGCCAAGGCGCGCACTTCGTTCACGAACACCTCGGCGCGGTGCGCGTAATTGCGAAACATGTCGAGGCTCGCGCAAGCCGGGCTCAGCAGCACGGCATCACCCGCATGCGCACGCTGGAAGGCCCAGCGTGTGGCGGCTTCCAGGGTGTCGTGACGTTGCACGCTCACCCCGGTGTAGCGCAGCACCTGCTCGATGGCCTCGGCGTCGCGGCCGATCGTTGCCACGGCGCGGGCGTGTTTTTGCACCGGCGTGGCGAGCGGCGAAAAGTCCTGGCCCTTGCCGTCGCCGCCCAGAATCACCACCAGCTTCGCAGGCGCCTTGTCGTCGCCCAGGCCGTTGAGCGCGGCAACCGTGGCACCGACGTTCGTGCCCTTGCTGTCGTCGTAGGCCTCGACGCCATGCACGAGCGCGATGAACTCCACGCGGTGCGGCTCGCCTGCGTATTCGCGCAGGCCGTGCAACATCGGCGCAAGCGGGCAGCCCACGGCGGTGGCGAGCGCGAGCGCCGCCAGTGCGTTGGCGGCGTTGTGGCGGCCACGCACCTTCAAGGCATCGGCCGGCATCAATCGCTGGATGTGCAGGTCTTCGGGCTCGACGACCGCGCCCTTCTTGGGCTTCTTGATCGTCTCGTCGGCTTCCATCGCACGCACGAGCCAGGCGATGCCGTTCTCGACCAGCAGACCGAAGTCGCCCGGGTATTGCGGTGCATTCAGACCGAAGCGCAGCACATGGCGCTCGACAGGCTTGGCGAAGCGGCCCTTGCCCGGGGTGGGCGCGGGGATCATCTTCTCGACCGCCGTGTCGTCGCGGTTGACCACCATCACGGCGTGCTGGCCGAAGATGCGTGCCTTGGCCGCGGCATACGACGCCATGTTGCCGTGCCAGTCGAGGTGATCTTGTGTGACGTTGAGCACCACGGCCGCGCTGGGCTCGAAGCCTTGCACGCCGTCGAGCTGGAAGCTGGAGAGTTCCAGCACCCAGACTTCGGGCAGGTGTTCGAACACCGGGCCGGGGGGGGGTGGCGGGACCAGGTGCGGGGGTGGGCCACCGCCGGTGGGTTCTTCTGACTCACGCTCTTCGGCGGGCTCAGCAGGGGGTACGTCTTGCGGCGTCTCCACACCCTGGTCCGATTCCAGGGTGGGTTCGTGCTCATCGCTGCCCTTCGATACCTCGGGGCGAACGGGGTCAAGGGTCACCGACCCTTCGACAGACTCAGGACGCACGGATTCTTGCGGCTCGGCAGGCACCGGCTCCGCCGCCAGCACATCCGCCAGCGTCTGCAACATCGTCGGCCCGATGTTGCCGGCCACGGCCACACGCTTGTCGGCACGCGCTATCAACTGCGCCGTCATCGAGGTGGTGGTGGTCTTGCCGTTGGTCCCGGTGATGGCGATGACCTTGGGCGCATAACCGCGCTCGGCCTTCAGGTCAGCCAGTGCGCTGGCAAACAGATCGAGCTCGCCTTGCACCGGCACACCCGTCTGGCGGGCAGTGTGGAGCAGCGACGCAATGCGCTCGTCGGCGGGCGCCAGGCCCGGGCTCTTGAGCACCAGTTGCACACCTTGCAAGGCGTCGTCACCCAGGGCGCCACTCAAACGCTGCGCGGCAGGAACCTGCTCGAGCAAAGCAGCATCGTGCGGCGCCTGATCGCGCGAGTCCCACACACGAACCTGCGACCCATGGTTCGCGCACCAGCGCGCCATGGCGAGGCCCGACTCACCGAGCCCGAGAACCAGAACCGTGCTGTCCTTCAAATGCTTCATCAACGTAATTTGAGACTCGCCAAACCCACCAGGCACAAGAGCATGGTGATGATCCAGAAACGCACCACGACCTGCGTTTCCTTCCAACCGGATTTTTCGAAGTGGTGGTGCAGTGGCGCCATCTTCAAGATGCGCCGGCCAGTGCCGAATTTCTTCTTCGTGTACTTGAACCAGCTCACCTGCACCATCACCGACACCGCTTCGGCCACGAACACGCCGCCCATGATGAAGAGAACAACCTCTTGCCGTGTGATCACGGCGATGGTGCCCAGCGCCCCGCCCAGCGAGAGCGCGCCCACGTCGCCCATGAACACCTGCGCCGGGTGGGTGTTGAACCACAGGAAGGCGAGGCCGGCGCCGGCCATCGCGGCGCAGAAGATCAGCAGCTCGCCCGCCCCGGGGATGTACGGAAAGATCAGGTACTTGCTGTACACCGAGCTGCCCACCACATAGGCAAACACACCCAGCGCCGAGCCCACCATCACCACCGGCATGATGGCCAGGCCGTCGAGCCCGTCGGTCAGGTTGACCGCGTTGCTGGTGCCCACGATCACGAGGTAGGTGAGGATGATGAAACCGAACACGCCCAACGGGTAACTCACGCTCTTGACGAACGGGATCAGCAAGTCGGCCTTGGGCGGCAGGTCGTTCGAGAAGCCGCTTTGCACCCAACGCAAGAAGAGTTCGAGCACACGCAGGTTCGAGGTTTCCGACACGCTGAAAGCGAGGTACAGCGCCGCCACCAGGCCGATTAGCGATTGCCAGAAATACTTCTCGCGCGAGCGCATGCCTTCGGGGTTCTTGTGCACGACCTTGCGCCAGTCGTCGACCCAGCCGATGGCGCCGAAACCCAGCGTCACCAGCATCACGATCCAGACGAAGCGGTTGCTCCAGTCGAACCACAACAAGGTGGAGATGCCGATGCCGATGAGGATGAGCACACCGCCCATGGTGGGCGTGCCGCTCTTGGCGATGTGCGCCTGCACACCGTACTCGCGGATCGGCTGGCCGATCTTCAGCGCCGTGAGGCGGCGGATCACCCACGGCCCGAAGGCCAGGCCGATCAGAAGCGAGGTCATGGCCGCCAGCACCGCACGGAAGGTGAGGTACTGGAAGACGCGCAAGAACCCGAGCTGGTCGGGGTACATGGCTTGCAGCCACTGGGCCAGGCTAAGCAGCATGTTGTGGGGTTCCTTGTTGTTGTGCTTCGGAGGTGCCGTGCATGAGTGCAGCCACCACCTGTTCCATCTTCATGAAGCGCGAGCCCTTCACCAGCACCGAGGCGCAGTCGGGCGCGGCCTTCAGCGCCGCGAGCAGCTCGGCCACGCTGTTGAAGTGGCGCGCGCGGCCCTTGTGCTCGCCGCCGAAGGCATCGGTCGCGTAGCGGCTCAGCGAGCCCGCCGTCCACACGTGGTCGATGCCATGGGTGCGTGCATACGCCCCCACCTCGCGGTGGAAAGCCGGGCCCTGGTCGCCCACCTCGCCCATGTCGCCCAACACGAGCCAACGCGGGCCCGACAGCGAAGCCAGCACTTCGACGGCCGCGCGGGCCGAATCAGGGTTGGCGTTGTAGGTGTCGTCGACCAGCGTGACCGGCACGCCTTGCACACGTGCCTTCTTCAGCTGCGAGCGGCCCTTGACGGGCTCGAAGGCTTCAAGCCCGCGCACGATGGCGTCGAGCGGGCAACCGGCAGCCAGCGCGCACGCGGTGACGGCCAAGGCGTTCTTCACGTTGTGCCAGCCGGCAATGCGCAACTGCACCGCATGAAAGCCCGCTGGCGTGTGCAGCATCAGCGACCAGTGGTCGAGTGCCCACTCGGCATCGGCCGTCACGTCGGCTTCACCGCGCAAGGCGAAGGTCAGCGTCGGGCGCTTGCCCGC
>JACMKJ010000294.1 GCA_014380155.1 Rhizobacter sp.
GGCCAGCCATTCGGGCATCACGGCTTCGAGCGGGGTTGCCTGCACGCCGAGCGCATCGAGGCCAGGCTGCGCGCCGGTGGCCACGTTGGGCACCTGCATCGACGCCAGGTTGTCGCGCGACATCAGCGGCTCACCCGGCAGGCACTCCATCGCCATCGCCTGCAGGCGGCCCAGCGCCGTGGGCAGCGGGATCACCGGCCGCTCATGCCCCGCCCAGCGCCCGGACAGCCGCACCAGCTCGGCCAATGTGTAGACACGCGGGCCGGTGCATTCGTAGACCTGGCCGATGCTGCCCTGCCGGTCGATGGCATTCACGATGGCCTGCGCCACGTCGTTGACCCACACCGGCTGGAAACGCGCGCCGGCACCCGCCAGCGGCATCAGCGGGAACACGCTTTGCAACTGCGCAAACAGGTTCAGAAAACGGTCTTCGGTGCCGAAGATGACCGACGGGCGCAGCAGGGTCAGGTCCAGGCCCGCGCTTCGCAGCACGGCCTCGCCTTCGGCCTTGGAGCGCAGGTAACGCGAGGGCGTATCGACCGCCGCGCCGAGCGCGCTCACGTGCACCACGCGCCGCACGCCATTGGCCTGGCAGGCCCGCACCAGCTTGCGTGGCAGCTCCACGTGCGTGTGTGAGAACGCAGCCTCGCTGCCATGCAGGATGGCCACCAGGTTGATCACCACATCACACCCCGCCACCAGTCGCGTCAGCTGCGCTTCGTCGTGCACATTCGCTGGCACCACCTCGACGGTCGGCAGCAGCTGGATCGCCTTGGCGCGCTGTGGCTGCCGGCTGGGCACGGTGATGCGGCCCTGGCCACCGCGTGAGCGTTCGACCAGCTTTTCGCACAGGCTGCGGCCGACGAAGCCGGTGCCGCCGAGCACAAGAATGTTGGTCACGGCAGATCCTTGTCGACGGTGGAGGGAGGGCCTTGTCGCGGGCCGATCGAGCGGCCGAGCCGCGCCTTCAGTGAAGGCGCCTGCGTGGCCGAGGGGTTGTTGAGCAGGGCCGAATAGAAGATGGCGTTGGACAACACCTTCTTCACGTAGTCGCGCGTTTCGCTGAAGGGCACGTTTTCGGCCCACGCCGCCGCCTCCAGCTGCGGGCCTTCGCGCCAGCGGCGTGGGCGGCCCGGGCCGGCGTTGTAGGCCGCCGCGGCCAGCACTTGCGAGCCTTCAAAGTCGTCGAGCACCAGGCGCAGGTACTGCGTGCCCAGGCGCAGGTTGAGGTCGCGGTCGGTGATCATTTCCTGCGTGTACGGGATGCCGATCTTCTTGGCCGTCCAGCGCGCGGTGGCCGGCATGATCTGCATCAGCCCCGAAGCGCCCACGTGGGAGCGTGCGTCCATCACGAAGCGCGATTCCTGGCGGATCAGGCCGTAAACATAGGCCGGGTCGACACCCAGCTCGCGGCTGCGGGCCTGCATCTCCCTGCGAAACGGCGTGGGGAAACGCTGCGCCATGTTGACCTCGTTGCGCGTGCGGTCGCTGGTGTTGATGCAGCGGTCCCAGACCTCGCGGTCGCAGGCCACCTGGGCGGCGGCGAGCAGGGCGCGGTCGTCCATGCCGCGCAGGGTGAAATTCCATTCGCGCACACCTTCGTTGCGCAGGCCGATGGCAATCAGTTGCAACGCACGCAGCAGCCCGGGCGAGCGCTGCGCCGCCTGGCGCTCGGCCTCGGTGGGCGGCACGGGTTGTGGCGGCAGGGTGATGGGTTGCCCCAGGTCTTCAGCGGCGAGCGAGCCGTAGAAATGGAGCTGGCCGACCAGGGTGCCGAGCATCTCTTGCGCCTGCGCCGTCATGGCCTCGGGCTCGGTCGAATCGTCGGCCAAGGCTTGCAGGGCGCGGGCCTTCCAGTAGACCCAGGTCGAGTCGCGCTGCTCGGTGGGGTTCATCGCGTTGATGGCCTGCATCACCTGCTGCCAGCGCGGCTTGCCATTGTTGGCACGCAGCGCGGCGCGGGCCTTCCAGGCGAGGGTGTCGTCGGCCCAGTCGATCTCGACCGTGGCCTTGCTCGCGAGCTGGGCGGCGCGCTGGTAGTGCTCGGAGGCATCAGGCAGCAGCTTCATTGCTGCCTGTTTGCCCACGGCCGCCCAGGCCCAGGCGGCCAGCTCGGCGGGCAGGGCGGTTTCCCAGCGGGTGCGCAGGGCAATGGCCGCGGCATCGGGGTCGGTGCTGGCCAGGCGCATCAACGCGAGCGTGGCGAGCTCCTTGTCGTGGCGGCTCTTGGCGTTGAGCGTGTTGAGGTAACGCGAGGGGTTGTCGGCCAGCGCCGTGATGTCGGTGCCGGCGCGTGCGCTCACCATCGCGGCCGATTGCTGGGCCGCCTTGGGCTTGTTGGCGTCGATGGCCAGGCGCGCGCGGCGCCAGGCGTCGTCTTCAGTGATGAGCCGGGCTTCGAAGAGCGCAGCGCCGAGCAGGTTGCAGCCGTCGTCGCCTTCACGCTGGGCCAGCCAGGCGGCGCGCGCGGCGCTGCGCACGTCTTTGCCGTCGAGGTGGTTGGCGAGCAGGGCGTAGCAGCTCACCTCGCGGTCGTCGTTCATGCGAAAGCGCGGGTAGTCGGCGGCCAGCGCTTTCCATTCGCGGCGGCGGCCGAGCTCGAGCAACCAGTCGTTGCGCAAGCGGTCTTCGACGTAAGTGCCGCTCCAGCGCCGGTAGAAGGACTCGACCTCGTCGGTGGAGGCCGCGTACAAGCGGTTGTTGAGCTGCCAGTAGTCGACCCACATCGCCAGCGCGTGGCGCTCCATCAAGGCGCGCCCGCGCAGGGTGGCGAGCTGGTTGCCGTCTTTCCTGCCGTAGGCTGCGCGCGCTTCCAGAATCACTTCGTTGCCAGCGGTTTGCGCCTGCGCCGGCCAGGAGCCGGCCATCAAGGCCGTGGCCAGCCCCACCAGTGTCAACAGGCGTCGTGGCAAGACCGACTCATATACTGATTTCAAACCTGTTCCTTGACTGTGTTCATCATGTCTGTTGCGTCGCCCACTTCTCGCCAAGCACTGCGTGCGCAGCTGCTGGCCACACGTGAACGATTCGTTCTGTCGCCAGAAGGTTCATCGGCGCAGCCACTGATCGCAAGGGAGTTGGCGCAAATCATCGACCGCCTGGAGCCCGAGTGCCTGGGCGTCTACTGGCCGATGCGCTCCGAATTTAACGCAGCCGCCCTCTGGCACGACGACATGGTGGGTACTTCCCTTTCTCTTTCATTTGAACTCGCTCTGCCTTTTGCGCGGCGCGAAGCGCGCCAGATGCACTACCGGCTGTGGGATGGGGCCGCGCCCACGTTGAAAGACGAGTGCGGCATCGCCACCAGCGATGGCCCCCCAGTGATGCCGGATGTGGTGCTGGTGCCCTGCGTGGGCTTCACCCGCAGCGGCTACCGGATGGGTTATGGCGGTGGCTACTTCGACCGCTGGCTGGCGGCCAACCCGCAGGTCACGGCGGTGGGTGTGGCGTGGGCGGTGGGTGAGGTCAGCGAGGCCGAGTTTGCCGCCGAGCCGCACGACCAGCCGCTGGCGGTGATCGTCACCGAGCGGGGCGTGGTTGCCTGATCAAGGCTCAGCTGCCTCGCCCAAGGCTTCCCGCGTTTGCGCCGAGCGCTGCTCGACCCACTGGCAGAACTCGTCGACCTCCTTGCGCGCGCGGCTGCCGGTCGTCGTGATCATCCAGTAGGCCAGGTGGGTCGCCACGCGGCCGGCCGGGCCGAAGGGCTCGAGCAGGTCGCCGCGCTCCAGCTGCTCGGCCACCAGCGGTAGCCGCGCCAGCGCCAC
>JACMKJ010000295.1 GCA_014380155.1 Rhizobacter sp.
GCCGTTGGCAAAGGTGAGCAGCAGCAAGAGCGGCGCCACCATGTGCCCGCTCAGCGTGACGACGCACATCAGCACGCCCACCGTCGCCACCCAGAACTGCGTGAAGATGAAGTACTTGCGGCGGTCGAGGATGTCGGCCAGCGCACCGCTGGGCATGCCGAGGAAGAACACCGGCAGCGTGGACGCCGACTGCACCAGCGCCACCATCATCGGCGAGGTGGTGAGCGATGTCATCATCCAGGCCGCCGCCACGTCGTTCATCCACATGCAGACGTTGGCGGTGAGCCAGACGGCCCACAGCATGCGAAACACCGGCTGGCGCAGCGGAGCCCAGGGGGATTCGAGCACCGCTTGTGTCATGCCTTGGCTCCTGATCCGATGATCTGCAAAGCACTCAGCCCGAACGGTGTTTCAACTTGCCAACACCCGGTGCGGCTTCATGCCCGCATCCAGCAGCTTGCCCTTGCGCGCCCGCTTGCCGGCATACACCGCCAGCGAGGCGCCCTTGAGTTCTTCTTCCTTCGCCTTGCCACCACGGCCCGAGCCCAGCGCCTTGATGGCGTTGGCGCAAGTGGCCACCGAGACCAGCGGGTCTTTGGCGTCCACATCCATCAGCGTCAGGCCACGCCCGCCCTTGGGCTGCAGCTTCAGCTCATCGAGCTTGAACACCAGCAGTCGACCGCTCATCGACAGGCAGGCCACCTGGTTGTGGGTCGCGCCAATGGGCACCGGCGGCAACACCTTGTCGGTCGCTTCCAGCGTGAGGAAACTCTTGCCGCCCTTTTGCCGGCTGACCATGTCGCCCACTTGCGCCAACAGGCCGAAACCACCGGTGTTGGCAAGCAGCAAAGGGGTGGCCGCTGAAGCCGCGAAGTAGTGCAAGGGCTGTGTGCCCGTTTCGAGTTCAACCAAGGTCGTGATCGGCTGGCCATCGCCGCGCCCACCGGGCAACTGCGCCACGGTCGTCGAGTACACCCGGCCATTGCTGCCGAACACCAGCAGCACATCCACCGTACGGCAAGGGAAGACGCCATACAAACCATCACCCGCCTTGAAGGCCAGCGTGGCCGAGTCGATTTCGTGGCCCTTCAAGGCACGCACCCAACCCTTCAAACTGACCACCACCGTGACCGGCTCGTCGATCACCTTGATCTCGGCCACGGCCTTCTTCTCAGCCTGGATCAGCGTACGGCGGTCGTCGCCATGCTGCTTGGCGTCGGCCTCGATCTCCTTGATGACCGTGCGCTTGAGCGAGCTGGGGTTGTTGAGAATGTCTTCGAGCTTGGCCTGGTCGATGCGCAGCTCTTTCAGGTCTTGCTCGATCTTGATGCCTTCCAGCCGCGCCAGTTGGCGCAGGCGGATGTCAAGAATGTCTTCGGCCTGGATCTGGCTCAGCTTGAAGCGGTCGATCAGCGCCTGCTTCGGTTCGTCCGAATGGCGAATGATGCGGATCACCTCGTCGATGTTGAGCAGCACCAGCTGCCGCCCCTCCAAGATGTGGATGCGCGCCAGCACCTTGTCGAGCCGGAACTGCGTGCGCCGCTGCACCGTCTCGGCGCGGAAGGCCACCCACTCGGTGAGCATCTGGCGCAAGCTCTTCTGGGTGGGCCGACCGTCGGCACCGATCATCGTGAGGTTGATGGGCGCCGAGCTTTCGAGGCTGGTGTGGGCGAGCAGCGTGGTGATGAGTTCCTGCTGCAGGGTGCGGCTGGTCTTGGGCTCGAACACGAGTCGCACCGCAGCGTCTTTGCTCGACTCGTCGCGCACGGCATCGAGCACGGCGAGCACCGTGGTCTTCAGCTGCACCTGCTCGGCGCTGAGTGCTTTTTTGCCCGCCTTGACCTTGGGGTTGGTGAGTTCTTCGATCTCTTCCAGCACACGCTGCGAGCTGGCGCCCGGCGGCAGCTCGGTGACGACCAACTGCCATTGCCCACGCGCCAGCTCTTCGATCTTCCAGCGCGCCCGCACCTTCAAGCTGCCACGGCCCGTGGCATAGGCCGCGCGGATGTCTTCGGTGCTGCTGATGATCTGGCCACCGCCCGCGTAGTCGGGGCCAGGAATCAAAGTGGCGAACTCATCGTCACTCAGCTTGTCGTTGCGGATGAGCGCGACCGCCGCGGCGGCCACTTCGCGCAGGTTGTGCGAAGGCACCTCGGTCGCGAGGCCGACGGCAATGCCGCTCGCGCCGTTGAGCAGCACGAAAGGCAGGCGCGCCGGCAAGAGCTTCGGCTCTTCGGTCGAGCCGTCGTAGTTCGGGGTGAAGTCGACCGTGCCATCGTCCAGCTCGTCGAGCAGCAGGCGCGAGATGGGCGCCAGGCGGGCCTCGGTGTAACGCATGGCCGCCGCACCGTCGCCGTCACGCGAGCCGAAGTTGCCCTGGCCGTCGATCAGCGGGTAACGCTGCGAGAAGTCTTGTGCCATGCGCACCAGCGCGTCGTAGACCGACTGGTCGCCGTGCGGGTGGAAGCGGCCCAGCACGTCACCCACCATGCGTGCGCTCTTCATCGGCTTGGCGCCCGATGCGCCGGTGAAGCTCAGCCCCAGCCGTTCCATCGCAAACAAGATGCGCCGCTGCACAGGCTTCTGGCCGTCACACACGTCGGGCAAGGCGCGGCCCTTCACCACGCTCAACGCGTATTCAAGGTAGGCACGCTCGGCGTAATGCGCCAGGGTGATGGCGTCGCCGCTGTCGGGGGTCTCAGTGGTCATCGTGATCCGAAAAGGTCAATCAGTTGGGGGCCGACGCGACGGTCGCCCCATGCATTTGAATTTCTTTGGCGCGGCGCGGCATGGTGTTTTGCAGCAGCGCCCAATACAGTTCGAGCACCAGGTGCACATGGGCCTGGGTCTCGGGAAAGGGTGGCATCGCGCCACCGTGCCTTGCCACCGCCGTGGGGCCTGCGTTCCACGCGGCGAGCGCCACGTCGACACGGCCAAAGCGGCGCATCAGTTGCGACAGCATGCGCGCGCCGGTCAAGATGTTGTGGCGCGCATCGAGCAGACGAGCAGCTTCCAGCTTGCGCGCCTCGCTGGTGGAGCCCATCGGCATGATCTGCATCAGTCCCACCGCTCCACGAGGCGACACCGCCTTGGCGTCAAACCCCGACTCCACCGCGATGATGGCCTTGAGCAGCTCGATGTCGACCGCATGCACCTTGGCCGCCTCGCGAAGAATGGCCTGCAGCGACTTCACCTCGGGCGCGAACTCCAGCCAGGTGAGCAAGCCGCCAGCCCCATCGGCCTTGCCCGGCACGCGCGTTGTGTCACCGCCGGCCGAGTTGCCCAGCACCAGGTGGTATCGCGAGTCGACCTGCGTGGGCGCCACGTGAGCCACACCGGCACCGTCGACATAGCCCCACACCTGCGCTTGCGCGCACAAGGGCGCGCACAGCAACAAGACCAGCCACGCTCTCACACGTCCACCTCGACGTCATCGCCATGCAGCTCCATCAGGTCGCGGCGTGCTTGTGCTTCGCCCTTGCCCATGAGCTTGGTCAACGAATCGGTGGTGGCGATGAAATCGAGCTGGCCGAAGCCGACCTGCAGCAGGCGCCGCGTGTCGGGGTTGAGCGTGGTGTCCCACAGTTGCTCGGCGTTCATTTCGCCCAGGCCCTTGAAGCGGCTGATGCTCCAGGAGTTTTCGCGAGCGCCTTCCTTGCGCAGCTTGTCGAGCGTGGCGGTGAGCTCGCCGTCGTCGAGCGCGTAGATCTTGGCGGCCGGCTTTTTGCCGCGGGCCGGGGCGTCCACACGAAAGAGCGGCGGCTTGGCGATGTAGATGTTGCCGCGCTCGACGAGCTTGGGAAAGTGGCGAAAAAACAGGGTGAGGAGCAACACCTGAATGTGCGAGCCGTCGACGTCGGCGTCGGAGAGGATGCAGATCTTTCCGTAGCGCAGGCCGCTCAGGTCGGGCTCGTCGGCGGCACCGTGCGGGTCAACGCCGATGGCCACCGAGATGTCATGGATTTCGTTGTTGGCAAACAGGCGGTCGCGCTCGACCTCCCAGGCGTTGAGCACCTTGCCGCGCAGCGGCAAGATGGCCTGGGTCTCCTTGTCGCGTCCCATCTTGGCGCTGCCACCGGCCGAATCGCCCTCGACGAGGAACAGTTCATTCAAGGTCAGGTCGCGGCTTTCGCAATCGGTCAGCTTGCCCGGCAGCACGGCCACACCAGAGCCCTTGCGCTTCTCGACCTTCTGGCTGGCGCGCTGGCGCGTCTGCGCTTGTTTGATGACGAGCTCGGCGAGCTTCTTGCCCAGGTCCACATGCTGGTTGAGCCACAGCTCCAGCGCAGGCTTCACGTAGGTCGAGACCAGGCGCAGCGCATCACGGCTGTTGAGCCGCTCCTTGATCTGCCCCTGGAACTGCGGGTCGAGCACCTTGGCTGAGAGCACGAAGCTGGCGCGCGAGAACACGTCTTCGGGCATCAGCTTCACGCCCTTGGGCAGCAGGCTGTGCAGGTCGATGAAGCCCTTCACCGCACCGAACAAACCGTCTTTCAAGCCCGACTCGTGCGTGCCGCCGTTGACCGTGGGAATCAGGTTGACGTAGCTCTCGCGCATCGGCGAGCCGTCTTCGGTGAAGGCCACGCACCAGGCGGCGCCCTCGCCTTCGGCAAAGTTTTCGGTCTCGCCGCCATCGGCGTAATGCTCACCTTCAAACAGCGGGATCACCGGGTCCTGGTTGAGCGTCTGCATCAGGTAGTCGCGCAGGCCGCCCTTGTACATCCAGCTCAGTACCTCGCCGGTCTTCTCGGTGGTGAGGGTCACGCTCACGCCGGGCATCAGCACGGCCTTGCTGCGCAGCAGGTGCGTCAGGTCGCCTTTGGGAAAGTCGGCGCTCTCGAAGTATTTGGCATCGGGCCAGGCGCGCACCGTGGTGCCGGTCTTGCGGTCGGCGTTGGTGGCGCGGCGCAGTTTCAGCGGCTCGATCACGTCGCCGCCCGAGAACACGATGTTGGCGACCTGGTTCTCGCGGTGCACCTGCACTTCGAGCCGCTTGGCCAGCGCGTTGGTCACGCTCACGCCCACGCCGTGCAGGCCACCCGAGAAGCTGTAAGCGCCGCCTGAACCCTTGTCGAACTTGCCCCCGGCGTGCAAGCGCGTGAACACGATCTCGACGACCGACACCTTTTCTTCAGGGTGCAGGCCGAAGGGGATGCCCCGGCCATCGTCGTGCACGCTGACCGAGCCGTCGGTATGCAGCGTGACGTCGATTCGCTTGCCGTGGCCGGCCAGGGCCTCGTCGGCCGCGTTGTCGATCACTTCCTGAATGATGTGCAGCGGGTTGTCGGTGCGGGTGTACATGCCCGGCCGCTGCTTGACGGGCTCGAGCCCCTTGAGCACGCGAATCGAAGACTCGCCGTAGGAGTTGCTGGGTTTGGTTGCCATAGGCGGGGAATTCTAGGCATATCACTCGGGGAGACCTGCGCGAGGGTGCCGTTGGCTACACGAGACAGACCACGGGCGGCGCGTTGCAGGGGCCGCAAACCCCACGGTACGCTCGCGCCTTCGTGTGTCTCTCTGGAGTTGCGATGCGCACCCACCTTGTTCGCTATTCACTGCTGGCCAGCGCCATGGTGTTGCCGGCCGTCACGACCCAAGCCGCCGACATCAACCCGGTCTTGCTGACCCAGGCCGAGTTCAAGCTTTTGTCGGAAGACCTCGGTTCGGTGGTCTCGTTCAAGCCCCTGATCCCGGCCGAGAGCATGGGCATCACCGGTTTCGACGTCGGCATCGCCGTCACCGGCACCAAGCTGCAGAACCGCCCGGTGTGGGAAAAGGCGGCGGCCGGCTCCAGCATCCCGTCGACACTGCCCGTGCCGATGCTGCGCGTGCACAAGGGCCTGCCGTTCAACATCGACATCGGCGCGTCGTACGCCAAGGTGCCGTCGACCAACATCAAGATCACCGGCGGCGAGCTGCGCTGGGCCTTTGTGCCGGGTGGCGTGGCAACACCGGCGCTGGCCGTGCGCGCCAGCCTGTCGTCGCTGTCGGGGGTGGATCGCCTGAAGCTGCGCACCACGGGCTTCGACGTGTCCATCTCCAAGGGCTTCGCATTTCTCACGCCTTATGTCGGCGCGGGCACCGTCAAGGTGAAGAGCACACCCGACGGCGCCGGGCTGGCGAGCGAGAGCTTCTCGCAGAGCAAGGTGTTCGGCGGGTTGAACCTGAACTTCGGCCTCGCCAATGTGGTGTTCGAGGGTGACAAGACCGGCAAGGCCACCAGCTATGGCGTGAAGTTCGGCCTGCGGTTCTGAACCACACCCCAACGGGGGCGCGTCGAAGTCGCTAAAGTCGCGCGATGACGTCCACCGCCGCCGCGCCAGCGAAGCTTTCCATGAAACAGGTGCTGCTGTGCGGCGCCTTGATCGTCACGCTCTCCATGGGCATACGCCACGGCTTCGGCCTGTGGCTGCAGCCGATCACGATGGACCGTGGCTGGTCGCGCGAAACCTTCGCTTTTGCACTCGCCATCCAGAACCTCGCTTGGGGCCTCGCCGGGCCGGTGGCCGGCATGCTGGCCGATCGGTATGGCGCGTTTCGCGTGCTCATTGTCGGCAGCCTGTTTTATGCGGCCGGGCTGGTGCTGATGGCGCTCGCCACTTCGGGCCTCGCGTTCACGGGCAGTGCGGGCTTGATCCTCGGCCTGGCGCAATCGGGCACCACCTATGCGGTGGTCTATGGCGTGATCGGCCGCAACGTCGCACCCGACAAGCGCAGCTGGGCGATGGGCGTCGCAGCGGCCGCCGGATCGTTTGGCCAGTTCCTGATGGTGCCGGTGGAAAACTGGCTGATCGGCAGCTTTGGCTGGCAGAACGCGCTGTTCCTGCTGGGTTGCCTGGCGCTGGCCATCATGCCGCTCGCCTTCGGCCTGAAGGAGCCTGCCGCGCCCAAGGCCGGCGGCTTGCAGCAAAGCATCGGCAGCGCGGTGCGCGAAGCCTTCGGCTACCCGAGCTTCCAGCTGCTGATGGCGGGCTACTTCGTCTGCGGTTTTCAGGTGGTGTTCATCGGCGTGCACATGCCGAGCTACCTCAAGGACAACGGGCTCACGCCCAATGTGGCGACCACGGCGCTCGCGCTGATCGGCCTGTTCAATGTGTTCGGCACTTATGCGGCGGGTTCCCTCGGCGAGCGCATGCCCAAGAAGTACATCCTCTCGACGATCTATGCGCTGCGCTCGGTGGCGATCGTGGTGTTCTTGAGCGTGCCGCTCACGCCCTGGAGCGTGTACATCTTCTCGTCGGTGATGGGCTTCCTGTGGCTGTCGACCGTGCCGCCCACCAACGCGGTGATCGCGCAGATCTTCGGTGTGCAATACATGTCGATGCTGGGCGGCTTTGTCTTCCTCAGCCACCAGATCGGCTCTTTCCTCGGCGTGTGGCTGGGCGGCAAGCTGTACGACGCCACTGGCAGCTACAACGTGGTGTGGTGGATCGCGGTGGGCTTGGGCATCTTTGCCGCCCTCGTCAACCTGCCGGTGCGCGAAGCGCCGATCACGCGTGCGGCGCCCCGCGCGGCCTGAAATGAAGCTGCGTCGCGCCGCCGCCTGGTCTGCCGCGACGCTCGCGCTGCTGCTGGTGTTTGCCGCCTACCTGCAGCCCGATCTGGCGATTACGCTCGCCAATCAACTCTGGAATTGTTTTTGACATGCAAGTGCTCGTGATCACCGGCGCCTCGGAAGGCATCGGCGCTGAGATGGCCCGCCAATGGGCGGCGCGTGGCAACACGGGTACCGCGCTGGTGCTGGCGGCTCGCAATGTCGAGAAGCTCGAAGCGGTGGCGAACGAATGCCGAAGCTTCGGCAGCCAGGTTTTCGTGCAGCGCTGTGACGTGGGCGTGCAGGCCGAGTGTGTGGCGCTGATCAACGCGGCCGAGCAGGCCTTCGGCCGCATCGACACGCTGGTAAACAACGCCGGCATGTCGGCGCAAGCCCTGTTCAGCGACGTCACCGACCTCGGTTGGTACGAGACGCTGATGCGCATCAACCACTGGGGCAGCGTGTGGTGCACGCATGCCGCGCTGACTCATCTCAAGGCCACGAAAGGGCGCATCGTCGGCGTCTCCAGCCTGGCCGGGCTGGTGGGCGTGCCCGGTCGCACGGCTTACTGCGGCACCAAGTTCGCGATGACGGGCTTCTTCGAGGCGCTGCGGGTCGAGCTGGCCGCTGCGGGCGTGAGCGTCACCCTCGCTTACCCCGGCGTGGTAGCCACCGAGATCCGCTACCGCGGCTTCAACGCCAAGGGCGAAGCCGCCGGCCAAAGCGGCCTCGATGAGAAGGGCGCGATGAGCATCGAGACCTGCGCCCGGCTGATCATCGACGGCACCGAGGCCCGTGATCGCGACATCGTCATGACGGCCAAGGGCAAGCTCGGCCGCTGGCTCAAGCTGCTGGCGCCGGGCGTGGTCGACAAGCTGGCCTTGAATGCCCTGAACCAGCACGCACGCCCGCAATGACGCCGCCGCCGTCTGAATGGGTGCGGCGCTGGTCGCACCTGGTTCCTGAAAGCGCAAGCGTGCTCGACGTGGCCTGCGGGAGCGGCCGGCATGTCAGATGGTTCGCCGAACGAGGCTGCCGGGTGAGCGGCATTGATCGTGACGCGGCCGCAGTTGAGCCGCTGCGCGGTATTGCCGAGATCCTGGTCGCCGACATCGAAAACGGCCCCTGGCCGCTCAGCGGCCGATCCTTTGATGCCGTTGTCGTGACCCATTACCTCTGGCGCCCGCTGTTGCCCACCCTGGTCGGCAGCCTGGCCGAAGGCGGTGTGCTGATCTACGAAACCTTCGCCGACGGCAACCAGACGATCGGCAAACCCTCCAACCCCGACTTCCTGCTGCAACCCGGGGAACTGTTGCGGGCCGCCCAGGGTCTGGACATCGTGTCCTATGAAAACGGTTTTCTCGACAACCCACCCCGCCATGTGCAACGCATCACAGCGGTCAAACCGCGGGCCAATGTCACGGCCCGGGCCCGCCACGACCTCGCCCCTGAGGCGCCCTCCCCGGGGCGGCTAAAATCGTCGGATTCCGAGGAACCTGCATGAAACCCATTGTTGGCAGCATCGTGGCGCTGATCACGCCGATGCACGAAGACGGCAGCGTCGACTACGACACGTTGCGTCGCCTGATTGACTGGCACATTGCTGAAGGCACCGACTGCATCGGCGTCGTTGGCACCACGGGCGAGTCGCCCACGGTGTCCGTCGAAGAGCACTGCGAAATCATCCGCGTGGCGGTTGAGCAGGCGCGCGGGCGTGTGCCCGTGATGGCCGGCACTGGTGGCAACTCCACGCGTGAGGCCATCGATCTGTCGCGCTACGCCAAAAAAGTCGGTGCCGATTGCACGCTGTCGGTCGTGCCCTACTACAACAAGCCCTCGCAGGAAGGCATTTACGCCCACTTCAAGGCCATCGCCGAAGCGGTCGACGTGCCGATGGTGCTTTACAACGTGCCCGGCCGCACCGTGGCCGACATGCTGCCCGAAACCACGCTGCGCCTGGCGCAGGTGCCCGGTGTCATCGGTATCAAGGAAGCCACCGGCAACATCGAGCGTGCCTGTACCCTCATCAAGAACGCACCCAAGGGCTTCTCGATCTATTCGGGCGACGACCCCACCGCCGTGGCGCTGATGCTGCTGGGCGGGCATGGCAACGTGAGCGTCACCGCGAACGTGGCGCCACGCGCCATGCACGAGCTGTGCAAGGCCGCCATCGCCGGCCAGGCCCGCGAAGCCGCACAGATTCACCTCAAACTGCTGCCTTTGCACAAGAACCTGTTCGTCGAATCGAGCCCCACGCCCACCAAGTGGGCGCTCTCCCGCCTGGGCCATTGCGGTGCCACCGTGCGCCTGCCCATCCTTCCCCTCACCCCCGCCGGCCAATCGGCGGTGGAACAAGCGTTGCGTGAGTCGGGTCTGCTCTGAGTTGATGCCGTCGCCTCGTTCGCAGGCGCGACTCTCCCCACCTCCCTTCACTCGCCTTGCACGGCAGACCGGTTTCGGCTGCTCCCTTCGGAGATGCTCAACGTGATTCGCTTTCCCTCTCATTCAGTTCTTGCCAGCCTGGTGCTCCTGAGCACCCTGGCCGCTTGCTCGTCGATCGACGGCGTGGTGTCGGGCGACAAGATCGACTACCGCAGTGCCACGGCCAAGCCCACCCCGCTTGAAGTGCCGCCCGACCTGACCCAACTCGCAGTCGACCCGCGTTACGCGCCGCAGGCTGGTGTGATCAGCGCGGCCGCACTGCAGTTACCGGGTGCGCCAGCATCGGCGCCGGTCACCAACCAGGTCGCTCCGGTGGCTTTGGGCGGTGTGCGCATCGAGCGCCAGGGCAACCTGCGCTACCTGAGCACGACTCAAACGCCCGAACAGCTCTGGCCGCAGCTGCAGGCTTTCTGGAAAGAGCGCGGCTTGACGCTGGCGGTCGATCAGCCCGACGTGGGTGTGATGGAAACCGACTGGGCCGAAAACCGCGCCCGCCTGTCCGATGACATCATCCGCAAGACGCTGGGCAAGATCTTCGATTCGCTGTTCTCCACCGGCGAGCGCGACAAATACCGCACCCGCGTCGAGCGCACGGCGCAGGGCAGCGAGATCTTCATCGTTCACCGCGGTCTTGAAGAGGTCTACACCAACCAGATCAAGGACAGCACCACCTGGAAGCCCCGGCCGAGCGAGAGCCTGCTGGAAGGTGAAATGCTGTCGCGCCTGATGATCAAGCTGGGCGCCAAGGACGAGTTGGCCAAAGCCGCCGTGGCGCAGACGACAGCCGCAGCAGCCACACCGGTCACCCCCGCGCGAGCCCGCGTGCTCAACGACCGCCCTGCTGCCACGCTGCAGATCGACGAGAGCTTCGACCGCGCGTGGCGCCGTGTCGGGCTGGCGCTCGACCGCAGCGGTTTCACCGTCGAAGACCGTGACCGTGCACAAGGCCTCTATTTCGTGCGCTACGTCGACCCGGCCCAGGCCGGCAAGGAAGAGCCGGGCTTCTTCGGCAAGCTGTTCAGCGGCGACGCCAACAAACTCACCGGCCCCATACGCTACCGGGTCAACGTCAAGGGTGAGGGCGAGGCCAGCACGGTGTCAGTGTTCGACACCAAGGGCGCCCCGGAGAACGGCGACGCCGGCCAGCGCATCGTCAGGCTGCTGGTTGACGACCTGAAGTGAAGCTCAAGCGCATCAAATCATGATGCGCTTTTGCAGCCTGGGCAGCGGCAGCACCGGCAACGCCACCGTCGTCGAGGCGAGCAGCGGCAATACGGTGAGCCGCGTGCTCATCGACTGCGGCTTCTCTCTGCGCGAGCTCGATCGGAGGCTGGCGCGGGTCGGGTTGGTGTCGGATGACATCGATGCGGTGTTCGTGACGCACGAGCACGGCGATCACGTCGGCTGCGCGCTGACCTTGGCGCGCCGCCACCGCACACCTATCTGGACCAGCCGTGGCACCTGGCGCGCCATCGGTAATCCCGACTTGCCTGAGGGGCTGGTGCGCTTTGCTCGCGATCTCGAGCCCATCGCCGTGGGCGATCTGGAGTTGACTCCCTACACGGTGCCACACGACGCCGAGGAGCCACTCCAGCTGCGCGTCGGAGACGGCGCACTGCGACTGGGTGTGCTCACCGATGCCGGCTCGATCACCCCGCACCTGCTGGCGCAACTGAACGCTTGCAACGCGCTGCTGCTTGAATGCAACCACGACCGCGGCATGCTCGCGAACTCCAGCTACCCAGCCTCGCTGAAAGCGCGCATCGCCGGCCGCTTGGGCCACCTCGCCAATGACACGTCGGCTGAAATTCTGGCGGGGTGCCTGCATACCGGCCTGAACCACCTGGTGGCTGCTCACCTGAGCGAGCGCAACAACCGGCCGGACCTGGCCCAGGCCGCCTTGGCGCCGGTGCTCGGAGGTGAGCCCGGCGACGTGCTCGTGGCCGACCCGCAGCTCGGTTTCGACTGGCTGGTTGTTCGCTGAGCCAACGGCGCCGGGTTTCGCCGCGCCCATAAAAAAGCCGCCCGAAGGCGGCTTTTTTGAATCGGCGAACCGATTACTTCGATGCAGCACCGGTCACGGCCGAAGCGGCAGCGGTCACAGCCGAAGCAGCAGCGGTCGCGGCCGAAGCAGCAGCCTCAGCGCCAGAAGCAGCAGCAGTGGCAGCCGAAGCAGCGGCAGCCATCGGGGCAGCAGCGGGAGCAGCCGGCACGGCTTCTTCAGCCTTCTTGCCACAAGCGGCCAGAGCCAGAGCAGCAACCACGGATGCCAACAGAAGCGACTTTTTCATATTTATTCCTCAGTGAAAGGTTCAGACAATTACCGGTAATTGTGGGAACCCTCCAACCTGGCAGATCCCCAACGAATCAAGGCGCAGGAAAGCTCGAGCATTTCCTGCGCCTAGCCCATGATTATACTCAGCCCTAGGGACTTCCCTATAGGCCGAGGTTGGTCGCTGGAAAAGCCTCTTCAGATCGTTGCAAAAGTGCATCAAGGTTGTCGCGCACCCGGATGGCATCTGCCGGGTCAAAGGAGAGGCTGGCGCGATAGTGTTCGGCGTCGAGCACACGCAGCGTGACAAGGCCCGGCGCGAGGAACAGCCCGGTCAGCTTGCCCGCGTCATCTTCCGCCAAGGCCCGGCATTCGACGACATGTGTCCACTGCCGACGCCATTCCACCCAGCGCGGGTGACGGCGCGTGAAGTCATCAAAGTTCTGCGCCAACACCGTGAGCTTGCGGTGGGCGTAGGCCCAGCGCGTGAGGCTTTCGATCACGACGCGCTCGCCCAGAGGCCAGTCGGCAAAGGTCGGGTCGGCGATGAAGACCTCGCGGCAGCCTTCGTCCGCCATCAGGTCGAACGATTGGCGCAGGGCGTCGTGAAACTCGGTGCGCGAGGTGATGATCCGCGGTGGCGGGCGGTCGCTCATGACAGTCCTTTCAAGTGGGCAATGAGTGCAGCCAACCGGCTTGCGCCCATTGGGCGAGCAATTCTGTGGCGTCGTCGCCGAGCTTGGCAAGCAGCGGCGCAGCGAGCTCCCGGTCGTCAGCAAGGCGGCGCATCAGCCTGGCATCACGCCCGCCCGCCAGCAAGGCCTCACCGTTGATGAACACATGCTGATCGTCATAGAGCATGCGGGTTCGCCGGTCGAGGCGCACACCCTGCCCGCTCAGCAACGGCTGACCGGGCTCGAACCAGACCTGCGGCTTGGGTTCGCTCAGCACCTCGCCCAAGGCACAGGCCATTGAACGCGGCTCGGCGAGCCAGCGCGCCACCTCGCGCGCCACAAACTCGTGCATCGCCTCGGGAATGCGGCTTGGCGTGTCGGTCGCGGCTTGGCGTGGGTCGCGGTACAGCGGGTCCGACTCCGGTCGCTCGCTGGCATCAAGCATGCACTGCAGCACCTCGCTGCGCAGCTCGGCGCGACCGGCCGCGCGAAAGCCGATCGACGCCGTCATGCACTCGCCCTCGGCCACCCCATCGTGCGCCCAACCCGGTGGCAGGTAGAGCATGTCGCCCGCGGCCAGCAGCCATTCTTGTTCGGGCGTGAAGTTCTGCAGGATCTTCAGCGGCACGTCGGGTACCAGCGTCTGATCACCAGGCGCTGCAATGCGCCAGCGCCGGCTGCCTTGCAGCTGCAGCAAGAACACGTCGTACGAATCCACATGCGGGCCAACACCACCCCCATCGCTGGCCCACGACACCATCAGGTCGTCGAGCCGGGCATCGGGCACGAAGCGAAAGCGAGCGAGCAGCTCATGCGCTGCATCGAGGTGTGTGTCGAGGCCTTGCACCAGCAGCGTCCAGCCGGGCTGGTCAACACGTGGCAGTGCACGCCGTGACAACGGCCCGTGACGCAGCGTCCAGCTGCGTGCCTGCCGCACGATGAGGCGTGATTCCACCTCCTCGCGCGCAGCCATCGCAAACAGCTCGGCGCGGCTCGCCGGAGGCAGCACACCGGGTACGGCCTGGCGGATGAGCAAGGGCCGCTTTTGCCAATGGCGGCGCATGAAAACCTGAGGGGTCAAACCCCCCAGCAAGGGCGTCGGTGAAGAGATCGTCATGAGGTGATTGTGCGATCATTGTTTGATGATGATTTCCTCCCCCTGCGTCGTCAGCCTGACCTGGCGACTCGAAGACGCCCAAGGCGTTTTGATCGACGAGCTTGAGGCTCCAGTCGAGTTTTTTTTCGGCGGCGATGACCTGCTCGCCAAGGTCGAAGAAGCCTTGAACGGCCAGGAGGCCGGCTTCGAAATCAAGCTGCACCTCGAGCCCGAACATGCCTTCGGCGACTACAACCCCGACCTGGTTTTTTTCGAGGAGCGCGCCATCTTCGGTGAGCAGGTCGAGCCGGGCATGCAGTTCGAAGGGCCGCCAGAAAGGGCCGTGACCGAAGGTCTTTCGAGCGATGTGCTTTACACCGTGACCGAGGTCTACGACACGCACGTGGTGCTCGACGGCAACCACCCGCTCGCCGGCATCGCACTGCGGCTCGACGTGAAGGTGCGCGACGTGCGTGAAGCCACCGAGGCCGAGGCCGAAGCCGGCAGCGTGAGCGAGGCGGGCATCAGCGTGATGAGCACCGCCCCCAGCAGCTCACAACTGCACTGAATCTTTTCAGTGCTTGCCGGTGGAGCCAAACCCACTGGCACCCCGGTCTGACGCCCCGAACTCGCTCACAACACGAAACTGCGCCTGCACTACCGGCACGATGACGAGTTGCGCAATGCGCTCCATCGGCTGCACGGTGAAACTCTGCTGCCCGCGGTTCCAGCAGCTCACCATCAGCTGACCCTGGTAATCGGAGTCGATCAGGCCGACCAGGTTGCCGAGCACGATGCCGTGTTTGTGGCCCAGGCCCGAACGCGGCACGATGATCGCGGCCAGCCCGGGGTCGGCCACATGGATAGCCAGGCCTGTCGGGATCAGCTGCGTTTGGCCCGGCTCCAGCACCAGCGGTGCGTCGAGGCAGGCACGCAGGTCGAGGCCGGCACTGCCCGGCGTGGCATAGGCAGGCAGTTGCTCGGCCATGCGGGGGTCGAGCACTTTCAAGTCGATCGGGGTCATGGTTTGGAAGCGTTCAGTCGTTGAGCGATCTCGCTCACCAGCGCACGTGCGAGTGTGAGTTTGTCGGCTTGGGGAATGTCGCGGTGGCCTTTGGCATCGACCAGCACGAGCGCGTTGTCGTCGCGGCCGAAGGTGGCGGGGCCGAGGTTGCCGACGATCAGCGGCACGTTCTTGCGGGTGAGTTTTTCGCGCGCGTGCTTGAGCAGGTCGTGGCTCTCGGCCGCGAACCCCACGCAGTACGGTCGATCGGGCAGTTGAGCAACGGCCGCCAGGATGTCGGGGTTCTCGGTCAGCTCAAAGGTCGGCGCAACCTTGTTGCCGTTCTTCTTGATCTTCTGGTCGGACAAACTCGCCGGGCGCCAATCGGCCACCGCCGCCGTGGCGACGAACACCGAGTAATTCGCCGCGTTCGGCACCACGGCTTCGTACATCTGCTGCGCCGTTTGCACGTCGACACGCCGCACGCCGCGTGGCGTGGGCAGGTGCACCGGGCCGGCCACCAGGGTGACTTCGGCGCCCGCTTCGTGAGCGGCGCGCGCGATGGCAAAACCCATCTTGCCGCTGGAGAGGTTGGTGATGCCACGCACCGGGTCGATGGGCTCGAAGGTCGGGCCGGCCGTGATCAGCAACCGTTGCCCCGCCAGCACCTTGGGCGCCAGGAACGCCACCAGTTCTTCTACGAGCTCATAGGCCTCCAGCATGCGTCCGTCGCCGATCTCGCCGCAGGCCTGGTCGCCATTGCCGGGGCCAAGCAAGGTCGTGCCATCGGCGCGCAGCAGCGCCACATTGCGCTGTGTCGCGGGGTGTGCCCACATCTCGCGGTTCATGGCCGGCGCCAGCAGCAGCGGGCAGCGCTCGATGGGCCGGGCCAGGCACATCAGGCTCAGCAGATCATCGGCACGGCCCTGCGCCAGCTTGGCCATCAGGTCGGCGCTGGCGGGTGCAATCAACACCGCATCGGCGTGGCGCGTGAGGTTGATGTGCGCCATGGCGTTGGGCTCGCGCGCGTCCCACTGGCTGGTGTAGACATTGCTGCTCGAGAGCGCCTGCATCGTCACCGCGGTGATGAACTGCTCAGCCGCTTCACTCATCACCACCTGCACGGTCGCGCCGGCCTTGATGAGCCCGCGCGTCAGCTCGGCCGCCTTGTAGCAAGCGATGCCACCACTCAGACCCAACACGATGTGTCGACCCTGCAAATCCATTCGTTGAGTCATGTCTGCACCCCGATCGCCGAGTACGTCGATCGACCCTGCCAGAGGGTCGGGCCTTGCTTGGGGCGGCCCGGCGTAGCGGCCCGTTGAATGCAGACTAGCGTGGGGTACGTCATAGGCATCACAACGCAGTCCAGCTGCGTGACAAATCAGACCAGTTGAAAAGCACCCGCACCGCCTTGCCGTACACCTGCTCATGCGGCAGGAAGCCCCAGGCGCGCGAATCTTCGGAGTTGTCTCGGTTGTCGCCGAGCATCAGGTACTGCCCTGGTGGCACCGTGCATTGCCAGGTGGTCGAGGTGACGGCGCGGCAATGTTCGGCGAGGCCGGGCTGGCTCAGGTTGAGCATCAAACGGCCTTGCACGAAGGGGTTGAGCTTCACCACGCGCTCGCGCTGCTGCACGGTCTCGCGCATCAGCCAGTGGCCTCGGTCTTCGTCGCGCACGTCGGGACCGGTGCCATCGCTCACCATCTGGGCCGATGGCGCTTCGCCGTTCACACGCACGAGGCCGTTCTCGAAGTCGACCACGTCGCCCGGCAAACCGACCAGCCGCTTCACATAAAACTCCGACACATCGAGCGGGTAGCGAAATACCACCACGTCGCCACGCTGCGGCTTGCCGGTTTCGATGGCTGTGTTGGTGAATGGCAGGCGCGGGCCATAGGCCAGGTGGTTGACGAGCAGGAAGTCGCCCACCCGCAGCGTGGGCTCCATCGAGCCGGTGGGCACGCGCGGCCAGTCGGCCAGGGCCACGCGGCAGGTGAACATCAGGCCGATCACCACGAACAGCTCGGCACCCAGGCTGACCCAGAACGGCTTGCGCTCGGGCAGCGGGTGCCGGCGCAGCCGGCGCCGCCAGACCACCCAGCAGGCCCCGCTGGCCAGGCTCAGCAGGAAAAGGATCTCGTTGACAGAAAAGCCGATCTGCATGGATGAGTCGGGGTGCAAGGCAGGCCGCGATTATGTCTGCCGCATTTGTGGAGCCGACGGTGGGGTGAGTGTCTATTTCCCCAATTTTCAGTAAGTACTGAAAATTCAGGATAATCTGGTCCAAATCAACTCGGGCCCAACTTATGACACCGCTCTCACCGCTGGTCAAAAGCTTCGTCAGCCATTTTGGCGAGATGGGCAGCCGCTGGGGCATCAACCGCACGGTGGGGCAGATCTATGCGCTGATCTTCGTCTCGCCCGCGCCGGTGAATGCCGACGACATCGCCGAGGCGCTGGAGTTCTCGCGCTCCAACGTGAGCATGGGGCTGAAGGAGCTGCAGGCTTGGCGGCTGGTGCGCCTGAAGCACCAGGCCGGCGACCGGCGCGAGTATTTCGACGCCCCCAGCGACGCCTGGGAGATATTCCGCACCCTGGCCGAAGAGCGTCGCCGTCGCGAGATCGAGCCCACGCTGTCGATGTTGCGCAACGCGCTGCTCGAACAACCCACCACCGAAGAAGACCGCATCGCCCAGGAGCGCATGAAAAGCATGCACGACCTGATCGAGCTCATGACCACCTGGTTCGACGACGTGCAGCGCATGGACCAGAAGACCCTGGCACAGCTGATGAAGATGGGCTCCAAGGTGCAGCGCTTGCTCGAATTCACCGGCAAGGTGGGTGTCATCAAGGGCGGGAGGGCATAAGACATGGATGCACTCGTTCTCGCCCGCATGCAGTTTGCGGCCAACATCACCTTCCACATCCTGTTCCCGACCATCAGCATTTCGCTGGGCTGGGTGTTGCTGTTCTTTCGCTCACGCTGGCTGGCCACGCAAGACAAACACTGGCTCACCGCCTACCGCTTCTGGACCAAGGTGTTTGCGCTGACCTTCGCGCTGGGCGTGGTGAGCGGCATCACCATGAGCTTCCAGTTCGGCACCAACTGGCCGGGCTTCATGGAAAAGACCGGCAACATCTCCGGCCCGCTGCTGGGCTACGAGGTGCTCACCGCCTTTTTTCTGGAAGCAAGCTTCCTCGGCATCATGCTGTTCGGCCACGGCCGCGTGAGCGAACGAACCCACCTGATCGCCACTTTTCTGGTGGCCTTTGGCACCACGCTCAGCGCCTTCTGGATCCTGAGCCTCAACTCATGGATGCAAACGCCCGCGGGCTACGAGATCATCAACGGCGAGTTCTTCGTCACCAGTTGGTGGGACGTGGTGTTCAACCCCTCACTGCCCTACCGGCTCACGCACAAGCTGCTGGCCTCGGGCTTGACGGTCGCGTTCTTGCTCGCCGGCGTCAGCGCCTGGCAGCTGTTGCGCCACAAGGCCAACAGCTCCACGGCCCCGGTGCTGCGCACGGGCCTCACCCTCGCCGCGCTGCTGATCCCGCTGCAGATCGTGGCCGGCGACCTGCACGGCCTGAACACGCTCAAGCACCAGCCGCAAAAGATCGCCGCGATGGAAGGGGTGTGGGAGACCGAAAAAGGCGCGCCGCTGCTGCTCTTTGCCTGGCCCGACGAGGCCACGCGCAGCAACCGTTTTGCGATCGGCGTGCCCAAGGGCGCGAGCCTGATCCTCACGCACGAAGCTGAAGGCGAGATCAAGGGGCTGAACGAGTTCAAGGGCGCACACCCTCCGGTGGCTCCGCTCTTCTTCGGCTTTCGCATCATGGTCGGCGTGGGCATGCTGATGTTGCTGGTGAGCTGGCTTGGCTGGTGGCTCTACCGCCGCCGCGGCTGGGTGGCTGAGCGGCTGCCGCGCCCCTTGCTGTGGGTGCTGACGGCGATGACGTTCTCGGGCTGGGTTGCCACCGTGGCCGGCTGGTACGTCACCGAGATCGGCCGCCAGCCCTTCGTCGTGTATGGCCTGCTGCGCACGGCCGACGTGGCCTCCAACGTGGCGCCGTCGATGATCGCGCTCACGCTCACGCTCTACGTCACCATGTACCTCGGCCTGATCGTGGCCTACGTGGCGGTGCTGAAGTACATGGCCGAGAAGCCCGAGTCGGCGCTGCACCACGAGCCCGAGATGCCGCCCGTCACCGCCATCGGGAGCCCCACATGAGCTTCGATCACGCACTGCCCGTCATCTTCATGGCGCTGATGGGTGTGGCCATGCTCACCTACGTGGTGCTCGACGGCTACGACCTCGGCGTGGGCCTGCTGTTGCCACGCGCGACCGACGCGCAAAAAGACACCATGGTCGCCTCCATCGGTCCCTTCTGGGACGCCAACGAAACCTGGCTGGTGCTGGGCGCGGGCATCCTGCTGATTGCCTTCCCGAAGGCGCACGGTGTGGTGCTGGGCGCCCTCTACCTGCCGGTGGCGGTGATGCTGATCGGCCTCACGCTGCGGGGTGTGGCCTTCGACTTTCGCGTCAAGGCCCGCGACCACCACAAGCCGCTGTGGAACCGCGCCTTCTTCGCCGGCTCGGGCCTCGCCGCCATGGCGCAGGGCTGGATGCTCGGCCACTACATCACCGGGCTCAACTCGGGCTGGCAGTACCAGCTGTTTGCCGCCACCATCGCACTCGCGCTGCCCGCCGCGTATGTGCTGCTCGGCGCCGGTTGGCTGATCATGAAGACCGAAGGCGAGCTGCAGGCGCACGCGGTGAAGTGGGCCAAGATCGCCTGGCTGCCGGTGGTCGTCGGCATGGGGCTGATCTCCATCGCCACGCCGTGGGTCAGCGACACGGTGCGCGAGCGCTGGTTCAGCATGCCCGCCTTCATCGCCCTGCTGCCGATCCCGCTGATCTCGATTGCCGCGCTGGTGCTCCTGCGCTTTTCGCTCAACTGGAAACGGGTACTTGGGCCGCAATGCTGGCTGCCGTTCGTGCTGACGGTGAGCGTGTTCCTGCTGGGCTTCTTCGGCCTGGCCTACAGCCTGTACCCGTTCGTGGTGATGGACAAGATGACGCTGTGGCAGGCCGCCAGCGCACCCAGCTCGCTGAAAGTCATCCTCGTCGGAACCGTCATCACCGTGCCAGCGATCGCGGGCTACACCGTCTTCGCCTACCGTGTGTTCTGGGGCAAGGCGGGCGAGCTCAAGTACGCCTGAAGAAACTCCTTGAGCCGCTCGCGCGAGCGGTTCAACGCCGCGGCGTTGCCACCCACATGCACGCCCTGGCCGGGGTTCACGCCGTTGGGCACGTCCTTTCGCAAGCGCGCGGGCGCTGCCGAATCAAAGCCGTGATGCGCTCCTGCATAGGTCTCCATTTCGGGCCGCGCTCCGACGGCCTGCGCCACCAGCTGGCGGCAGGCCTCTGCCGGTGTCCAGTCGTCGGCCTCTCCCATCAGGATCAGCAAGGGCGCAGTGGGCGCGTAGCCGCGCTTGAGTTCAGCCTCGCAGCCCGGGTAGTAGGCCACCGCGAATGCCGGTTTGACACTGAGCCCCGACACATCTGTGAGGTGCCCATTGGTGGCCGACAACACCGTGCTGCCGCCGTTCGACCACCCCATCATCCCGATGCGCTGCGCCGACACCTCGGGCCGCTGCGCCAGCCATTGCAGCGATGCGAGCGCGTCACGCCGGCGATGGAGCTGCGTCACCTTGCGATCGCCGTTGCGCTGGGTGCAGATCTCGCGTTCACCGCGCCGCGTAAGCGAATCCACCATCAGCACATGAAAGCCCTGCTGGTTAAGTAAGGCGGTGTAGTCGCGCATGCGCTCGCTGACCTGGCCTTTGCGGTCGTACATGCCGCCGCAACCATGAAAGAGCGCGACCGCGGGCGCCGGCGTCGCCGCCACCGGGTGCCAATGCGCCTTGAGCTGCACCGGCCGGCCCTCTGGCGCATCGAGACTTGCGAATTCCACAATCGTTTGCGATTGCGCAGCCGCCGCAGCCAAAAGCATCAGCAGCACCAGCGCGTGCTTCATCGCGTGGGCAAGCCGTCGGGTGCGAAGGCGGGCGTGGCCGGCATCGGCGCGACATGCAGCGCCTGCGTGCCTGGGTTGTCGGACAGCGTGGTGATGGCACCCAGCCCCAGGTCGCCGCTGGCACCCGCCGCGCGGTAGCGCCATTGCATCTGGTTGCGCCATGCGCCGGCGCGCTCGAAGTTGCGGTCGGCTTGGAGCTGCACACGAGCACCCTTGCTGGCCAGCACGCCAACAGCTTCTGCAACCGCGGTGCGCAGAGCCGGGCCCGGCATCTGGTCAACCCAAACCGTGCACTGTCGGCCGGTGGTCGCGGCCAGGAGCACCCGGCCTCGGGTGCCGGGCGCCGCCAGCACGCTGCCGGGGCTGCCTGAAA
>JACMKJ010000019.1 GCA_014380155.1 Rhizobacter sp.
CGCGGGCCGAGGCCGTCGCCAGGACCCTCGCGGGCTGATGGGGGCGCTCAGCGCGGGGCCAGCAGCACGGCCTTGATGCGCGCCAGCAGCGCCGGGTTGCGCGGCTCCATCGCGGTGGCGAGCAAGGCGACGTTGTCGGCCATCGCCTCTTCGCAGTGGATGACATAGCCGGTGTTGCCACCCAGGCGGCGCAGGTAATCGTGGCGTGCTTGCAGCGCGTGCCACACCGGCACCCCCTCGCGCAGCACGGCGCGTGACACGCCACCCACCGGGCCGGGCTCGACTTCGAGCAGGCGCACATCCATCACGGTGAAGAAGGTCTCTCCAGGTTGCAGCGCCGTGCGCGCCGCCACCAGCACCGGCGTGACCCAGGGCGTTCGACCGCCCACCTGGATCTGCATCGCGTGGCGGTTCTGCGGAGCATCGGGGTTGGCGATGCGCACCGGCGCCCAGGCCTCGGGAAACGCCAACGGGGCCATCGGCTCGAAGCCGATCTCGGCATACAGGCGCGACGCCAGCGCCGGCGCATGGCGCGACGCCACATGCCACAGCTCGTGGGCCAGCAGCATGGAATCGGTGTAACCGGCCATGGTCGACTCGCCGGGCAACACCACGGCGTTGGCACGTGTGTAGGGGGCATTGGCCGACTCCTGGCCGTTGGTGGCAATCAACCACACTTCGCTGGGCAAGGGAATGCGCAAGGCGGTGAAAGATGGCACCAGGCTCTCCAGCGCCACCCGCCAGCGTGTGCTCTGGTCGGCCGGCCAAGGGAGCACGGCCTCGGCGTTCCAGCGCCGAAAGGCTTCCAGCGTCACCGGCTCGGCACTGCCCATCACGGCGCGCCGCTGGAACTCGCTGGTGGCGGCCATCCATTCATCGTCGGCCGTGAGCACCGACTGCCCGGCCTCGACGCTGGCAAAGCGCACTCGGGTGCCGGGGAAGCCGGTGAATGTTTCGGCGCCGTCTTGCTGCTGCTTCTGGGCCCAGGCCAGTGGCGCCAGCGTGGCGCCCAAACCCAACAACACGCCACGGCGCGTGATGACACTGTGCATGCAACCTCCTCCCTTGGTGCGCCGGATGGTAGCGGGCCGCGTCAGGCACCGCCCGGGCTCATCAGTGGCACACCGCCCCGGGCGCCAGCACGATCTGCTTGCCACAGTGCACCACCACCGCTGCGCTCTTCACGCTGTCGGTGATGCGGTCGAGCAGGTACGAGATCTCGGCGATGGCCGCGCCGTCGTAGCGGACGATGTTGCCCTGGTTCGCCTGGCTGTTCGACGCGGCACCGTACTGCGTGGCGACGAGGTGTTTGTCGGCTGACCTGATGCCATCGGCCACGGCGGCACGCTGGCGCTGCAGCGCGGCGCGGCGGATGCGCAGCGCCTCGGTGTCGCGCGCCACCATCAGCGGCAGCATCTTGCTGGCGTAGGCGTCCCACTGTGCGCGGCAACCGGCGTCGCAGCCGATGTTTTCCCACTCCGGCGTGGGCTTGGGGCCGGGTGCGGCGAGCGGCTTTTTCACCACCCGGGCTACTGCGTCTTCGGCCTCGCGCCAGAGTGCCGTGTGGGCATCGAGGCGCTTCATTTGGGCGCTCGCGTAGGCCTCGCCGGCTAGGGCGGCGGTGCGGTTCACCGCCGAGTCTTCGGCCATGGCCTGAGCCTGGTTCTGGTGGCGCCGGTCCTGGTTGAGCGGCTGGTTCATCTTTTGCGACATCGCCATCAACTCTTGCGGCGACATCTTGCGCATGCGCTCCTGCACCTGTTGCGCGTAGGCGGGGTCACGCTGCATGCGGGCCATGTCGATGCCAACGTCGGCCATGCCCTTGCCGAGGTTCTCGACCACGATGACCGATTGGGCCTGGTGCCGCTCGGCCGCCGCCTGCTGGATCAGGCCGATGGCACGCTGGTGGGCCTCGATGTCGGCGCGCAGCGCAAGCAGGCCGGGGTGCACGATGCGGCCGCCTCTGTCGACCCACGACGCCGCCTCGTCGGCAGTGGCCGGCAACTCGGGCACCCGGCTGAACAGCGCGGCCACCGACGGCGGCGGCTCGAAGGCAGGCGTGGCGGGGGCAAACAAGCTGAGCAGGGCCGCCAGCGCGGCGGCAAGAACGGGTTTCATTGCGGAATCTCCATGGCAGGGCATGGGAAGCAGTGTCTTCAAGTGCACCCGCCGGGGCATCGCCTGAAGGAGCCATGGCCCGCAGTGCGGCGGGCCATCGAAGCCGCTAGAACAGCTTGGAGATGCCCAGCGCCACCATGCTCAACAGCACACTGCTGGTGAGCGGGATGAAAAATTCGCGCCCGAAGATGCTGAAACGAAAGTCGCCCGGCAGCTTGCCGAGGCCGATCTTCTCCAGCCACTTGTGCAGGCCGCTGAAGATCAGCAAGGCCAGGAAGATGACGATCAGCCAGCGGATCACAGCCGGTGCGTCCGGTCGCCCTGGGCAAAGCCCAGCGGGTCGGTGGTGAACGCGGCGTCGCAGCCGCGTGCGAAGGCGATCACCTTGAACAGCTCGCCCATCTCGTGCTCGGTGATGAGCTTCTGCGCATGGGCGATGGTTTTTACGTCGGCGCCTTGCAGCATGTCCATCAAACCGCAGTTCAACAAGAAGCGCGCTTGCGAGGTGTAGCCCAGCACCTGCAAGCCCGCGTTTTGCGCGGCGAGCGCGATGCCGGTGAAGTTGACGTGGGCGGTGATGTCTTTCAGACCCACGTGGACCAGCGGGTCGGTGTCGGCGAGGTGGGCCTGGTGGCACATCAGCGTGCCGCCGCTGCGCTGCGGGTGGTAGTACTCGGCGTCGGGGAAGCCGTAGTCGATGAAGAAGGCGGCACCGCGCTGCAGGCGGTCGGCCAGGGTCGCGATGAAGGCCTCGGCCTGCGGGTGGATCTCGGTGACCGTGCCGGGAGCGAACGGGCCATCGAAGGGCGGGCGCAGCTCGGTGGGCCGGTCGCTCCAGGCGAAAGTGTCACCTTGCGCCGTCACGCCACGCTCGAACCATTGCTGGCCATCGAAGTGCAGCAGCTGCACCGGCATCGCGTCGAGCACCTCGTTGCCGACAATCACGCCGTTGAGCGACTCGGGCAGCGCATCGACCCACTGCACTACGTCACCAAAGCGCGCCAGCCGCTCGCGCTGCCGAGCACGCAGGCTGCTCGAGAGGTCGACGATGGTGTAGCGCGTGACGGTGTCGCCCAGCGCATCGAGCAGCTGCTCGGCCAATGCGCCCGAGCCGGCACCAAACTCCCACAGCTCGCTGCTGTCGCTTGCCACCAGCGCCTGCGCCACCTGGCACGCGAGCGCCTGGCCGAAGAGGGGCGACAACTCCGGCGCGGTGACGAAGTCACTGCCCGACGAAGGCATGAGGCCGAACTTGCGGCTGTCGTTGGCGTAGTAGCCGAGGCCGGGTGCGTAGAGCGCGAGCGCCATGAAACGGTCGAAGGGCATCCAGCCGCCCTGGCGCGAGAGGGCCCGCCGGATCAGCGCAGACAGTGGCGCCGATGCAGAGGCGGGCTCGTGGGGTGTCATCTGCGCATTGTAGAAACCCAGGCGCGCCCGGCAGGGCGGCGCAGCCACCATTCGGCCAACAGCAGGTTGGGCACCCAGCACAACCAGGCGATCGCGACGTACGCCGGTTCGAACGGCCATTGCGCTGCCACCGCCACACCGACGTAGAGGCGCAAGCTGACGGCCGCCAGCGTCAGCGCCTGGTTGCGCAGCATCCATTGCCGGTGCGTGGCCACGTCACCGCCCCGAATGGCCAGCCAGCCGCGCAGCCCGCTGTAGAGCCAGGCGATGGCCAGCAAGGCGAAGCCGATCTGTGACACCGGGCCGCCGAAGGCGTAGCGCGACAACAGCAGGCCGAACACGCCACCCAACAGCACGCCCACGCCCAGGTAGGTGCGGCCGATCCAGCGGTGCAGTTGCGGCCGCGCGCGGCGCAGGCGGGTGGAGAACTGAAAGGGCCCCAGCGCCAGCGCCAAGGCAGCGGCAAACACATGGCCATAGATCAGCACCGGCTGGGCGCGGTAGACCGCCTGCATCTCGGGTGCCACTTCGGCACCGGGTGGCAGCAACGCATAGGCCAGCACGGCATAGGCCGCCACGAGCAGCGCGAGGATGTTCAGGGCACCCAGGCCCAGCCGTTGCATCAAGGGTGTGGTCGTGACCATGGCTCAGAGCTGGAATTGATAACGCACGACGAGCATGCCGCTCGTCTGCCGCGTTTTCTGCACGATGGGGCTGTCGGCCGCGTCGCCTTGCAGGCGCTTGGCTTGCAACACGGCGTTGATGTACCAGTAGCGGCTGAGCGCCATGTCGAAGTCGAGCACGAGCTGGCTGCTCTTGAGGCCGGCACCGGCATCGAAGACCGAGTAGCCGCTGGCCGCAGACTGCGCCGGCGTCACGCCGAAGAAGGCCTGCGCAGAACGCTCGTCGGCCCAGGTCACGCTCGGGGCGATCGACAGCGTGGTGTGGGCGTCGATCTTCCACGGCAGGCGCAGGCCCAGGTCGAGCTGCGAGCCTTCGTGGCTCCCGGTGGCGCGGCGCACGGCCGAGGTGAGCGACACCCCCGCCAGCACGTAAGAACCGAAGGCCGACAGCACCGGCGTGGCGCTGATCTCGCCCAGACCGCGCAAGGTCTCGTTGCCCGGCCGGTAGCCCGTGGCCGAGAGCTTGCGGTCGCCGTTGTCGACGCGGCCCGGGTCGGTGGCCAGGCCCACGCCGGCACTGAGCTCGGGGCTTTGCACCACGGTCCACTGCAAGCCGCGGCTGCCCATGGCGACGCTGCCCAGGCGGGCGCTGCGATAAGTGATCTCGCCGCCGAGCACCGGCTGTGTGCGAGAGCGGCGGCTGCCTTCGAACTCAGGGGCATGCGCCGCCCCCATCAGCAAGCCGCCCGACCACCCCGGAGGGGGCCCGACCCAACCCGGCGGTGGGCCGTCTTGGGCCAAGCTGTGCGTTGAAGACAGGGCCAGCAGCACAAAGGCAGACAAGTGGCCGCGATGGAAAGACATAGAAGGGCTGTGGTTCACGTTGAGGTGATGGAAGTGGCGAGACAACCCTCACTCTAGGAACGCGCCGCTCGCCGCGCCGGGGCCAAGCCGCGAACGGCCACTCCAGGGTGCCGAAGCGTCAAACGCCGTCGCGAACGGCGCGCCTCACATCGCCTTGAAGCGGTGGGCGAACAGCCGGCTCACCGCCAGGCGCGCCGGGTGATCGTGCAGGCAGAGCAGCAAGCGGCCCTCTTCGCTGCGCTCCACATGCGAGATGCGGCGCACCTGCACCACCAGGCTGCGGTGCACCTGCCAGAAACGCTCGGGGTCGAGCCGCAGCAGCAGCTCGCGCAGCGTCATGCGGATCAGCGCCTCGCGCTGCGCGGTGATGACACGCAAGTACTTGTCGGCCACCTCGAAGTACAACACCTCGTCGACCGGGATCAGGTGGGTGATGGCACCCACCGCTGCGTTGATGACACTCAGGCGAGGCGTCTCTGTCGGCGCCTGCAGCGAGGCCGCGAGCCGCTGCATCTCGTGGCCGAGCGCTTCGGCCGGCTGCGCGTCGAGCAGCGCCAGCCGCTCCTGCAGCCGCTTCACCGCGCGCTGCAGCCGCTCGGAACTCAGCGGCTTCAACAGGTAGTCGATCGCCCCGTGTTCAAACGCCTGCAACGCGTACTGCCCATAGGCCGTGACGAACACCAGTTGCGGCAACGGGTGGCCCTCGGGCCAGTCTTCGACGATGGCTTCAGCGGCATCCAGCCCCGAGCAAGCCGGCATGTGGATGTCGAGAAAGATCACGCGCGGCAGGTGCTCCAGCGCGAGCGCGATGGCCGCCGCGCCGTTGTCGGCCACCGGCAGCAGATCAATGCCGGGCCAGCAGGCGCTGAGCTGCTGCTGCAGGCGGCGCGCCAGCACCGGCTCGTCTTCAACCACCAGGATGGGGATGTTCATGAAGGAAAGCTCAACGTGGCCCGCACACCGCGCGGTGGATTGTCGGCCAGCGCCACGCGGGCCGCATCACCGAAGGCATAAGCCAGCCGCTTGCGCAGGTTGGAGAGGCCAATGCGCCCGGCGGCAAACGGGTCGTTGACCTGCAGGCCGTGACCGTCGTCGACCACCTCGACGATCACCTGCCCACCTTCGCGGCGCGCCGTCACGCGGATGCGGCCACCCGCGAGCTGCCCATCGAGCCCGTGCTTGACGGCGTTTTCCACCAGCGGCTGCACCGTGAGCGGGGGCAGCCGAAACAAGGCCAGCTCAGGAGGCAGCTCGAGCGTGTAGCGCAGGCGCGAGCCCATGCGGATGGCCATCACCTTGAGATACTGCTCCAGCAGGTTGAACTCTTGCTGCAGCGTGACAGTGGCTTGCTCGCCGGTCTGCATGCTGGTGTGCAGCATCTCGCTCAGCGCTTCGAGCAGCTGCTGCGCGCGCCCGGGCTCGGCGTCGATCAGTGCATGCACGTTGGCCAGGGTGTTGAACAGCATGTGCGGCTCGATCTGCTGCTGCAGCAGCTGCAGGCGAGCGCTCGCCGCCCGCACGTCGGCGTTTTCGGCGCGCAGCCGCTCGGTCTCCAGCCGGTCGCGCTGGGTGATGAGGTGCACCGCCACCAGCGAGGCCAGCACGGTGGTGAACCCCACCAGCAGCGCCACCGGGTTGAGCGACAGCGGCAGCTCCACCGGCATGCCGAACAGGGCGCTGGCCATGCTGCGGCCGGCCAGGTAACCGGCAGGCATCGCCACCACCGTGACGGCGCCCAAGGCCAGCCAGCTGGGCGGGCGCTGCCACCAGAAGGTGAGCCGCGGCCATTCGATCAAGCCAAAGATGCACAGGCCGATCGCCTGCGAAAACACCATGTGCGTCAACAGCGACTGCCCTACCAGCGCGGGCGTGAAATGCGGCGCCAGCGCGAGCCCTATCAGCAACAGGCCCAAGGCCACCACGGCATTGAGGGCCAGAACCAGCACGGTATCGCGCAGGAACACGCGGCGCTTGCTGGGTGCGGCCAAGGGGTCGTGAGGGTTCATCGGTTTCGGGGGGCAGGCGCGCCAGTGTAGGCAGCGCCGCGGCGCTGCGCGCCAGGGCAAGGGGGCGAACGGTCGTGGCAAGGTGGCGACATGCAGCCCGGTGGCGCAGAGCGGCACGTGGCCACGCGGGCAAGCCCTGTCGGGCAGGCGAAAAAGGCCACGCCGATACACTGTCGGGCTCGCTCAACACGCTCCATGTCCCTCAAAAACCATGTCTGAACGCCCCGTCGTTCTGGTCACCGGCGCCGCCAAACGGTTGGGCCGCGAGATCGCGCTCGACCTGGCCTCGCATGGCTTCGATGTGGCCGTGCACTACCGCCACTCGCGCGACGACGCCGAGGCCACTGTCGCGCAGGCTCAGGCGGCCGGCGCGCAGGCCGCGAGTTTTGCCGCCGACCTGGCGGATGAGCCCGCCTGCCGGGCGCTGGTGCCCGCCGTGCTGGCACGTTTCAAGCGGCTCGACGCCGTGGTCAACAGCGCCTCGACCTTCGAGTACGACAACGCCGCCCGTTTCAGCTACGCCGCGATGGACAGCCATTGGCGCGCCAACACCGGCCCGGCGGTGCTGCTCTCGCAAGCCTTGTATGAGCACCTGCTGAGCACGCGGCGCCAGGGTTGCGTGGTCAGCCTGCTCGACCAGAAGCTGTTCAACCTCAACCCCGACTACTTTTCGTACACGCTGTCGAAGGCGGCGCTGCAAGCCGCCACCGTGATGCTGGCGCAGGCGCTGGCGCCGGCTCTGCGGGTGTGTGGTGTGGCGCCAGGCGTCACGCTGGTCTCGGGTGGGATGACCAGCGAAGAGTTTTCGCAATCGCACCAGCTCACGCCGCTGCAGCGCTCCTCGACACCCGCCGACATCGCACGTGCCGTGCGCTTTCTGATCGAGTCGCCTGCCATCACCGGCGACACACTGCTGGTCGACGGCGGCCAGCACCTGCAATCCCAGCCGCGCGATGTGATGTTCATCGCCAACCCGAACAAAGAGACCTGACATGCACAGCCTGATTGGCCACCTCGACCTGCGCGACTGCCGGCGCCTTTTCTTGCGCAACTACGAGGTGTGGATCAACATCGGTGTGCACGATTTCGAGAAACGTGGCGAGCAGCGCGTGCTGATCAACGTCGACCTGTACATCCCGTTGTCGTTGTCCACGCCGAAAGACGACGACCTGGAAGAAGTGGTCGACTACGACTTCATCCGCCGCAGCATCGGGGTGCGTGTGAAGCAGGGTCATATCCACCTGCAGGAAACGCTGTGCGACGAGGTGCTGGCGCTGATGCTGGCCCACCCGCGGGTGAAGGCGGCGCGGGTGTCGACCGAAAAGCCCGATGTGTACCCCGACTGTGAAGCCGTCGGCTGCGAAGTGTTTGGAATCAAGGAACTGTGATGAGCGCGGTGCTGGACAAAGACGAAACCAAGGCGGCCTTCGAGGTCAACAAGCTCAGCAAGCGCCTGCACCGCCAGGTGAGCCAGGCGATTGCCGACTTCAACATGATCGAAGACGGCGACAAGGTGATGGTGTGCGTCTCGGGCGGCAAAGACAGCTACGCGCTGCTCGACATCCTCACCAACCTGCAGCAGCGCTCACCGATGCGCTTCGAGCTGGTGGCCGTCAACCTCGACCAGAAGCAACCGGGCTTTCCCGACCACGTGCTGCCCGAGTATTTGGCCGCACGCGGCGTGCCCTTCCACATCGAGAACCAGGACACGTACAGCATCGTCAAGCGCCTCATCCCCGAGGGCAAGACCATGTGCAGCCTGTGCTCGCGCCTGCGCCGCGGCATCTTGTACCGCGTGGCGGGCGAACTGGGCGCGACCAAGGTGGCGCTGGGCCACCACCGCGACGACATGATCCAGACGCTGTTCATGAACATGTTCTTCGGCTCGCGCATGAAGGGCATGCCGCCCAAGCTGGTGAGCGACGACGGCAAGAACATCGTCATCCGCCCGCTGGCCTACGTGGCCGAGACCGACCTGGAGCGCTGGGCCGCGCACCGCGAGTTCCCCATCATCCCGTGCACCCTGTGCGGCAGCCAGGACAAGCTGCAACGGGTGCAGATCAAGGAAATGCTGCGCGACTGGGACAAACGTTTCCCCGGCCGCATCGACAACCTGTTCACCGCCATGGGCAACATCACGCCTTCGCACATGATGGACAGGAACCTCTACCCTTTCAGCACACTCAAAACCACCGGAGTGCCCGATGCGGGTGGCGACGTGGCCTTCGACGACGAAGAGATCTGCGCCCCGCCCGCCGTGCCGGGCATTGAAACAGTGATCAAGTTCCAGGGGTCTTGACGTGACCCTTTTGCGGAGGCCGACCATGTTGCGAATGTCTTCTGTTGCCTTGCTGGCCCTGGCGGCGGCCTTGACGGCCTGCGCCAGCCTCAACTCCGTCGAGAGCGAGGTCTCGACCTACAGCCAGTGGCCCACCGAGCGCAAGCCCACCACCTACGCCTTCGAGCGCCTGCCCTCGCAACAGGCGCGCGCGCAGGAGCAGGCCGAGCTCGAAGCGGTGGCCCGGCCCGCGCTGGCCTCGGCCGGCTTCACCGAAGTGGCCGACCTCAAGACCGCCGATGTGACGGTGCAGGTGGGTGCCCGCATTTCGCGCACCGACCGCCCGGTCTACGATGACCCGTTCTGGTGGCGTGGTGGCCTGTACTACTCGCGCTATGGCCGCCCCTTCTGGGGGCCGAGCTTCTCGATGGCCTATGACAGCCCGCGCTACGACCGCGAGGCCGCGCTGTTGATCCGCGACCGCCAAAGCAACCAGCCGCTGTACGAGGCCCGCGCCGTCAACGACGGCCTGACCACCGGCGGGCCACAGTTGCTGGGTGGCCTGTTCCTCGCCGCGATGAAAGATTTCCCGCAAGCCGGTGTGAACCCGCGGCGGGTGAGTGTGCAGCTGCCCGTGAATTGACGGCTAAGGCGCGCGGGCGGCATCGGCCGCCAGCGCGCGGGCGTCTTCTTCCCACGACTTGAGCTTCTTCACCGCAACCAGGCGCTGCTCGCGGCTGGTGCTGTTGTGCAACTCGGCGGCGACTTTGCAGTTGTACTCATGCAACCGCGCCTGGTACCGGGTGTAGACCTCGCGCGGCGAGCGCTGCGCATGGGCCACCAGCGTGCGGATCGCGGCCAGCGTCGGTTCGGCCGGGGCGCGTTCGTTCACCAGGCGGCGCAATGTCTTGAGCACGTCTTGCTGGCGAAGCATGCGCTCTTGCAGCCACAACTCAGCGTCGAAAGGTGAGGCGGCGATGGCACGCGCCAGGTTGGCAAGCTGGGTGTCGTCGAGGCTGCCGTAGAGCATCTCGGCGCGGTTGACGGCACGCTCGACCGACTCTTCCAGCCGCTCGGCGGGGTCGGCCTGCAGGTAGGTGCTGCGAAACTCGGCATTGACCTTGGCGTATTTGCGCTCGATGTGAGCCACCTGCGCGAGCGTGAGGCTTTGCACTGTCTCCACCGCGGCGGGCAGGGCGCGTTCGATCATCGGGTCGAGGCGGCCCCAGGCTTGTTGGTAGAGGCTGCACACCTGGGCCGGCGTCACCGGCGCGTTGGCCTGCGACTGGAGCGTGAGCAAAAACTGCGCGTAGTCGGGCAGCTGGGTGGCGCGGTGCCAGCGAAACCAGGCCGTGAGTGCGTCGCGTGCGCGCGGAGTCTGCTCCTCGTTGAAGTCGGCGTAACCATCAAGCCACCAGTACGCGAGGTCAGGGCCCTGGCCGTAGGCGAAGCGCACCGCGCCACACCCGGAAAGCAGGGTCGCCAGCGCCAGCATCGAAACGATAATCAGGGACTTCCAGGAAGGAAATTGCATGGCGCTCGACATCGTGATCATGGCCGCGGGCAAAGGCACCCGCATGAAATCCAGCCTGCCCAAGGTGCTGCACAAACTGGCTGGGCGCAGTCTATTGCAGCATGTGCTGGATACCGCTGTGGGGTTGGGGGCTGATCGCATCGTCACCATCACCGGCCACGGCGCCGAGCAGGTGGAAGCCGCCGTGCAAGCAGCCCACCTGCAGTTCGTGCGCCAGATGCCGCAGCTGGGCACCGGCCACGCAGCGCAGCAGGCCGTGCCGGCGCTGCATGCCGAGGGCACCACGCTGATCCTCAACGGCGACGTGCCGCTGATCACCGCCCATACTGCGCGCGCACTCATCGAAGCCTGTGGCGGCAAGAAGCTCGCGCTGCTGACGATCGAGCTCGCCGACCCGACGGGTTACGGCCGCATCGTGCGGCAAGGTGACGCGGTGCGCGCCATCGTCGAGCACAAGGACGCAACGCCCGAGCAGCGCCAGATCTGCGAGATCTACACCGGCATGATGGCCGTGCCCACGGTCGCGTTGAAGCGCTGGTTGAGCCAGTTGAAAAACGACAACGTGCAAGGCGAGTACTACCTGACCGACATCGTCGCGATGGCCGTGGCCGACGGCACGCCCGTGGTGGCCGCGCAGCCGAAAGGCGAGGCCGAGGTGCTGGGTGTCAACAGCCCGCTGCAACTGGCCGACCTGGAGCGCCGCCACCAGCACGCGCTGGCCGAGCGTTTCATGGAAGACGGCGTGCGCCTGGCCGACCCGGCACGCTTCGACGTGCGCGGCGAGCTGCGCTGCGGCATCGACGTGGAGATCGACATCAACTGCATCTTCGAAGGCCAGGTGCACTTGGGGCACGGTGTGCGCATCGGCGCGAGCTGCGTGATCCGCAACGCCCAGATCGCCGACAACGTGGTGATCCACCCCTTCACCCACATCGATGGTGACACCCAGGGTGTGAAGGTCGGCGCGGGCTCGATGATCGGCCCCTTCGCCCGCCTGCGCCCCGGCGCCGAGCTGGCCGAAGAGGTGCACATCGGCAACTTCGTCGAGGTGAAAAATTCCACGCTGGCCAAGGGCGCCAAGGCCAACCACCTGGCCTACCTGGGCGATGCCACGGTGGGCGAGCGCGTCAACTACGGCGCCGGCAGCATCACCGCCAACTACGACGGCGCCAACAAGCACCGCACCGTGATCGGCAACGACGTGCACGTGGGCAGCAACTCCGTGCTGATCGCCCCGGTGACCCTGGGCGACGGCGCCACCATCGGCGGCGGCTCGACCATCAGCAAGAACGTGGCCGCCGGCGACCTCGCGGTGGCGCGCGGCAAGCAGATGGCGATTTCGGGTTGGGCCCGGCCGGTCAAGAAACGTTAGGCCACCGTCAGCCTGCGCGAGGCCACCCAGGCCTCGAAGTCGGCCAGCGGCAGCGGCATGCTGATCAGCGTGCCTTGCAGCTCATCACAGTCGAGCCGAGCGAGGAAGCCGCGCTGGGCTTCGGTCTCGACACCCTCGGCGATCACCGACAAACCGAGGCCTCGCGCCATCTGCACGATGGCACGCGCGATGGCAGCCGAATCGGTCTCGCTCGGCAGGCCCAGCACAAAAGAGCGGTCGATCTTCATCTTGTCGATAGGCAGCTCTTTGAGGTGTGCAAGCGACGAGTAGCCGGTGCCGAAGTCGTCGACCGAGATGCGGATGCCCATCTCCTTGAGTTCACCGAGCTTGCGCTTCACCTCGGGCAGGTCGTCCATCAGCATGCGCTCAGTGAGCTCGAATTCGAGCAGGTCGCCGCTCACACCTTCTTCGCGCAGCAGCTGCTCGATCAGCGCGGTGAAGCCGCTGGTCTGGAACTGCACGGTCGAGAGGTTGACCGCCACCGGCACGCCGACCATGCCGGCCGCATGCCAGCGCCGCGCACAACGCGCCGCCTCGCGCAGCACCCATTGGCCGATGGGCAGCATCAGGCGCTGCTGCTCGGCCAGCGGAATGAAGGCGTCGGGCAGCAACATGCCACGCTCGGGGTGGTTCCAGCGGATGAGCGCCTCGGCACCCACCAGCACACCGTCGCGCGAGCGCACCTGCGGCTGGAAGTAGAGCTCGAACTCACCGCGCGCCAGGGCCTGCGCCATCTGGCTCTCGAGCACCAGCGCGGCGTAGGCCGAGCTCGCCATCTCGGGGGTGAAAAACTGGAAGTTGGCGCGCCCGCGCGACTTGGCCAGGTACATGGCGGTGTCGGCGTTCTTGATCAAATCGTCGGCCGTCTCGCCGTCGTGCGGGAACATCGAAACGCCGATCGACGGTGTGACCGAGATCAGCCGCCCATCGGCATTGACCGGCACCTCGATGGCCGCGAGCAGCTTTTGCGCAACCTCTTCGACGTCCATGCGCTGCAGCGTGCGCGGCAGCAGCACGATGAACTCGTCGCCGCCGAAACGGGCCACCACGTCGGTGGTGCGCAGGGTTTCGGTGATGCGCCGCCCAAGCGTCTGCAAGAGCGTGTCGCCGACCAGGTGGCCCAGCGAATCGTTGACCCGCTTGAAGTGGTCAAGGTCGATGAAGAGCAGCGCCACCTGCGAATCGTCGCGCCGCGCGGCCGCGATCATGTGGCCCAGGTGGTCCATCAGGCTCACGCGGTTGGGCAGGCCGGTCAGCACGTCGTGGTGCGCCATGTGATGGATGTGGGCCTGCGCGGCGTGGCGGTCGCGGATGTCGCGAACGATAGTCATGCGCATGCGCTCGCCGTGGCGCTCGATGGTGCGCACGATGAACTCGATGGGCATGCGCCGCCCGTCCTTGTGCAGGATCACGCTTTCGTAAGAGGTTTCTTCGCCGGCTTCCATGATCGCGGCCACCTTGCCCACGTGGTCGGCGGGCACGAAGTCGAGCACGTAGCGCCCGAGCAATTCATCGAGCGTGAAGCCCACCAGATCGCACAGGGGCGGGTTGGCGTCGGTGATGTAGCCGCTCTTGTGGAACAGGATGCCTTCGACGCTGGCCTGCATGAACTTGCCCAGGCGCTCTTCGGATTCGCGCACCGACTGCTCGGCGAGGCGGTGCTTGGTGATGTCGGTGATGAGCACGAAGGCCGCGAGCAGCGTGCCATCGGGGCCGATGTGCGGAATGAGGTTGACCTCCAGCCAGTGGCGCGTGCCGTCGGGCGCGCGCAGCTCGCGCTCGTACGACGTGGCCTTGTGCTCGAACAGCACGTAGTCCACATAGGGCTGGATGGCTTCGGACGCGTCCTTGCCGATGATCTCGGCGAAGGTGCAGCCAATCACCGAGTTCTCGTTGAAGCCGAAGGTGTGGGCGTACAGCTTGTTGGCGAACAGGCAGCGGAAGGAGCCTGCCTCGAAAGACGAGATGAGCACCGGCACGTTGTCGGCCAGCAGCTGGAACTGGTCGGCGCGGGCACGGGCGGAGAGTTCAGCCAGTCGGGTGGTGGTCACGTCGTCCAGTGTGCAGAGGTAGGAGCCGCGTTCGGGCAACCAGCGCGCGCGGCAGTCGAGCCAGGCGTCGGCCCAGGCGGCGTCGCGTGCACGTGGCAGGCGAAGGTTGAGCTCAAAGTCGCGCCGCGCCGCCAGCAGGGGCGCGAGTGCGGCCGCCGAATCCGCGCTCAACACCGTGGGCAAGGCCAGCGTCGTGGCTTGCCCGAGTGACACGCTGCAAAAATCGGCGAAGGCCTTGTTGCCACGCGTCACCACGCCCTCGGGCGATAACCACACCAGCATGCACGGCAGGGTGTCTGCGTCGGGCAGATCGCTCTCGCGCTGGGCGGGGAGGTGGGTCATGGGAGCTGGTGCGGAGTGTGTCAATGAAGTGAACGGCCATGATAGCCGGCACCCTGCACGAGGCCTCCCCCTGGCTCAGGCGGTGGACGGTTGCAACGCCTCGCGGGCGAGGCAGAGATCGTCCCAGGCGCGCGACTTGTCTTCAGGGTTGCGCAGCAAATACGCGGGGTGGTAGGTCACCACCAGCGGCACACCCTGGTACTGGTGCACACGGCCGCGCAGGCGGCCGATGGGCTCGGTGCTGCGCAGCAGGCTTTGCACCGCGAAGCGACCCATCGCCAGGATGATGCGCGGCTGCAGCAGCGCGATCTGGCGGATGAGGAAGGGCTCGCATTGCGCCAGCTCGGCCGGCTCGGGGTTGCGGTTGCCGGGCGGACGGCACTTGACGGTGTTGGCGATGTAGACCTGCTGTTCGGCCG
>JACMKJ010000296.1 GCA_014380155.1 Rhizobacter sp.
CGGCAGGCCCGCAGCCAGCAGGAAGGTGTTGGCAATACCGCCACCAACGATGAGCTGGTCCACGTTCTTGGCCAGCGCCTGAAGAATGGTGAGCTTGGTGCTGACCTTGCTGCCGGCCACGATGGCCACCAACGGGCGCTTCGGGTTGGCCAGCGCCTTGGTGATGGCGTCGATCTCGGCCGCCAGCAGCGGGCCGGCGCAGGCCACCTTGGCGAACTGCGCAATGCCGTAGGTCGAGGCTTCGGCGCGGTGCGCGGTGCCGAAGGCGTCGTGCACGAAGATGTCGCACAGGGCGGCCATCTTCTTCGCAAGTTCTTCGTTGTTCTTCTTCTCGCCCTTGTTGACGCGGCAGTTTTCCAGCATCACGAGCGAGCCCGGCGCAACCTTCACGCCGTCGACCCAGTCGGCCACCACCGGGATCTCGCGGCCCATCAGTTCGCCCATGCGCTTGGCCACCGGCGCCAATGAGTCCTCAGGCTTGAACTCGCCCTCGATCGGGCGACCCAGGTGCGAAGTGACCATCACCGCCGCGCCGGCTTTCAGCGCCAGCTCGATGCAGGGAATAGAGGCCCGGATGCGGGTGTCTTCGGTGATGTGGCCGGCGTCGTCGAGCGGCACGTTGAGGTCGGCGCGGATGAACACGCGCTGGCCGCTGGCTTGGCCCTGGGCGACGATGTCTTCGAAACGGAGAACGTTCATGGTGAGCGACGGGAAAGTGGGGATTCTGAATTCCGCTATTGGACACCAGTCGCGTCTACCAGCCGAGCCCGAGTTTCAGAGTGATTACAACCACCATGCCGGTGACGATGGTGCCCAGGATGTCGCGCCGCCAGAAGAAGTAAGCCGTCGACACGGCCACCGCATACAGCCGGGCGTCTTGCCAGGTCGAGATCAGCTGCCCCTGCGACATCACCACCTCGGGCACGACCACCGCCGCCAAGGCGGCCAGCGGGGCATAACGCAGGCCGCGCTTGACCCAATCGGGCAGGGGCAGCTCTCGCTCCGAGAACAAGAAGAATCCACGCGTCACCACCGTGATGACCGTCAGGCCCAGGATGGTGAGAAAGGCGTAGCCGTTGTTCATGTCTTGCGCAGGCGGCGCCCGTCCATCAACAAGCCCACACACACCGCCGCGGCAATCGCCACCACGATGTGCAGGCGCAGCGGCAGCGCAAACGCCGCCACTGCGGCCGCGCCCGCGACCACGGCCGCCACCACCGTGGCACGGTCAGACATCAGCGAATAGGTGAGACCCAGCAGCGCCAACACACCGGCAAACCCGAGGCCCCATTGGGTGGGGATCACATCGGCCAGCACGATGCCCAGCACCGCGGGGATCTGCCAGGCCAACCAATTGGCACCCGATGCGCCGACGAAGTATTCGACCTGGCCTTCGTCGTCGCGCGGCTCGGGAAAGCGTCGCATGAAAATCACGTAGGTGAGGTCACCGCTCATGTAGCAGAGGAACAGGCGCTCGCGCAGCGGGTAGCGCATGAAGTAGGGCCGCCATTGCGCACTGAAGATCACGAAGCGCAGGTTGATACACGCCGCCGTGGCCCAGATCACCCACATCGGCGCGCCCACCGTCATCAGCGGGATGACGGCCAGCTGCACGCTGCCGGCAAACACCGTGAAGC
>JACMKJ010000297.1 GCA_014380155.1 Rhizobacter sp.
CAGGTGCCGGCGAGGCTGAGCTGGCGGCGCGGGGTGAACGTGCGGGCGTCGGCGCCGTCGGCGTCCTTGATCGACAGTTGGGTGTAGCCCGCCTGCACCTGCACACGTGGCGTGAGGGCGCCCGACAGTTCCAGCTCGATGCCTTGCGAGCGCGTGTCCACCCCCTCGTAAATCTCGTTCACGCCTTCGGTGCGGCTCCAGGCGGCGAGGTTGTCTTGCCGCGACTTGAAGACGGCCACCGAGGCGTTGAGCCGCCCGCCCAGCCATTCGCCCTTGACGCCCGCCTCCAGCGCCTTGCCGTTGACGGGCGAGAGGGGCTGCAAGTCGGCGCCGAGCTCGCTTTGTGGCTTGAAGATGGCGGTGTGGCTGGCGTAGAGCGAGTAGTGCTCGCTGAGGTCCAACACGGCTCCGAGGTAGGGCGCGACCTTGTGCGCGTCGCGGGCTCGAGGGTCGCCGTAGCTGGCGCCGGAACCCTTCAGCCACGTGGCGTTGGCGCCGACGATGAGCTTGAGCGGATCGATCGGGTGCAGGCGCGTTGCGGCATAGAGGCTGTGCTGGCGGTCGCGGAAGTCGCTGCCGTCGACCGGGTCGCCCCACACCGGCTCGGCGAAGTCGCCGTTCCATGTGGAGAGGTCGGGCAGCGGGTCGCCGATGGGCCCGTAGGCCGATTGGTCGCGCAAGGTGGAGCGCGCGCTGCTGGCGCCGACGATCAGCTCGTGCTCGCGGCCCGCCAGGCGGTAGGGGCCGCTAGCTCGCAGATCGAGCACGTCTTCGCGCTGGTCCATGTTGTAGAGCGACGGCCACGTGGCCAGGCCGCTGCCGGTGGTGCGGTCGGGCGTGCCGTACACATAAAAGAGCTTGCCGCGCGCGGTCACTTCGGTGTGCATGAGCCGCGCCGTCGCTTGCCAGCCGTTGCGCAAGTCATGGCGCAGCTCGGCATGGGTCACGTCGGTGTCGGTGTTCCAGTAGGTCCACTCCGGCGCCGTGCTGGTGGAGACGTCGTAGTCGGTGGGCGTGCCGTCGGTGAAGAAGAGTGGCAGTGCGCCCCACATGGTGCCGCGCGGCCGGTTCTTCTGCTGTGTATGGCCCACGGCGAGCACGGTGTGCTCGCCGATGTCGGCTTCAAGCACGCCACTCCACACCGTCTTGCGGTGGTGGTAGCGGTCGAGGTAGGCGTCGCGGTCTTGCGCGGCCAAGACCAGCAGCCCGCGCAAGCTGCCCGCGTCGTTGAGGGGGCCGGAGACCTGTGCGTCCAGCCGGCGGTCGTTCCAGGACCCGAGGCTCAGCCCGGCCGAGGCGCGCAGCTCGCGCGTGGGGCGCTTGCGCACGAAGTTGACAGCCGCCGAAGGGCTGCCCACGCCGTTCATCAGCCCATTCGCACCTCGCACCACGTCGACACGCTCGTAGACCGCGGTGTCGAGGTCGCCATGCCGCAGCCCGTAGACCAGCGGCATGCCGATGCCGTCGATCTGGAAGTTGACGATGTCGAAGCCTCTGGCGGTGTAGTAGCTGCGGTCGGTCTCGATCTTCTCGACGGTCACGCCGGTGGCGAGCGTCAGCGCGCGGTCGATGCTGTCGAGCTTGAAGTCGTCCATCAGCGTGCGCGTGATCACTGACACCGATTGCGGCGTGTCGCGCAGCGTCTGGTCCAGCCCGGTCGCGGAGCGGCTTTTGCGCGCACCGTACGACTCGACCTCGGAGGTGTGGGCCTTCACCCGCACGGCTGGCAGGGTGGCGGTTTCAGGCGCCGAGGCGGCCTCGGCGGGCGCGGCCACTTGGGCGTGGGCGCAGGTTGCGCCCAGCGGGCCCAGGACGAGGGGTGCGAGCATTGCAAGGGCGTGGGCGTGGCGCCGGGGTGCGCGCGGAAATGTTTTGTTGTTGTGCATTGAAGTGAGTGCGTGGGAGAACCCGAAACGGGAAAGGCCGGGCGCGAAGCACCTGGTTTTCAAGGTGCTGCCGTGGGCTCGCCCGCGGTGGTGGGGACGAGTGCGAGCAGCGCCCGCTTGAGGCCGGTGGCGCTCGGGCTTTCGACAAAGATGCAGCGCTTGCCGGTGCGCTTGCAGTGGTCCTTGACGCGCCAGTAGGCGTCGTGGCTGATGCAGCCGGTCTGGCAGATCACCAGGTCGGCGGCAGCCAGCGTCGAGTCGAGCTTGGCGGGGCTGTCTTCGTCGCCGCCGTCGTGGTGCAGGAAGCGCCCGCCAGTGCGCTCGATCAGGTGGCGGTAGACCGGCACACTGGCGGGGCGGCCGCCCACGCAAAGCACGGCGCGGTCGTCCAGGCGGGTGATGGGCTCGGCGGGCACGGCCTCGGTCGAGGCGACTTCGCGGCGCTGCAGTTCGGCACTGAGTTCTTCACCGTGGCGGCGCTGGCGCTCGGCTTCTTGTTGGGCTTGCAACAGCGCGCGCTCCAGTTGGTGGATGCGCTCGACCTGGCGCTCGCCCTCACGCGCCAGCTCGAAGCGGCTCTTCAGCCCGGGTGCGGCGGCTTCGAGCGTTTGCAGGTCTTCGCGCAGCGTGGCGATGTGGGTGTCGCGGCCGATCAGTTGCGCGCGCAGTTGCACGATCTGGCACTGCTGCTCCTCGTTGCGCCGGCGCTGTTCGTCGGCCAGGCGCGTGCTGCGTTGCTGCGCGGCGCCCAGCTCTCGGGCGAGCACGGCGTTTTCGTCGATCAGGTTCTCGAAGTGCTGCAGGTCGACACGGCGTGCCATGCCCACCTGGTGCTGCAGCATGTGCACCTCGCCCAGCACCTGGTGTTCGAGCGCCGGGGTGCAACGCGCGTGGGTGAGCGTGGCCCAGAAGGCGCCGGCCAGGTCTTTGCCTTGCGACGACTCATGCCACCAGGCGGCCAGCGCCTCGGTGGTCTTGGCCTGCGCGGCCTGGCGCAACGGCAGCATGCAGCGGCGGTCGAGCTCGCGCTGAACGGCCTCGGCGACAGTCGTGCGCAGGCGGCACTCGGCGATCACGCCGCAGTGCAGCTCGTAGTCGTCGGCCACGGCTTTGCCGGCGAGCACCTTGTCGACCAGGCGGCGCAGCGCCGCGATCGGCATGCACACGCCGACGATGGGGCAGTGGGTGTGGCTGTCGAGCTCCCACAAGCGGCGGCGCCGCGAGCCGGTGGTGGGCCGGGCGACGCTGAACACGGTGGCGCAGGTTTCGGCCGCGGCCTGGCGGACCAAGGTGTCGAGTTGGGTGGGGTCAGAGAGAGGGGCCATGGTCCAGTCCGTCTTCTTGAGGGAAGCACGGCTGGCGGCAAGGCTGGCGTATGCGGGCGCCTGGATGACAAAAGGGCCGACGAGACGGCCCTTTCGGTTCAGGGTGGGCGGACTTTAATGCGAATAATTCGCATTTGCAAGAAGAGGGTTTTGCTCAGTCTTCCAGTTCGGCCTTGGCCATCTCCACATCGAGCCGCTCCATCGCGTCCATCGGCTCGCAGGCGGCGGCGTCGGCATAGAGCTTTTCGGCTTCTTTCATCTTCTTGTCGCCTTCGAGCATGACCAGCCCGTTGGCGTACTCGACCATCGCGATCGCCGACGTAGGGTTGAGCTTGAGAGCGGCCTTGAAATTGGTGAGGCCAGCGTCCTTGCTCGCGCCCTGCGTGCGGCCGAGCAGCGAGCCCACCTTGTCGATCACCTCGGCGTGAAACGCGCCCAGCGTGATGTGCGCGTCGGCATGTTTGGGTTGCAGCTGGATGGCCATCTCCAAGGAGGATTTGACCTTGCTACCCAGGCCTTGCGCCAGCGCCTTGGCCACGCTGATGCCTTGGCTGTAGCGGCCCAGCGCGTAGGCGATCTGGTAGTGGGCGTTGGCGTTTTTCGGGTCTTCTTCGGCTTGCGCCTCGGCCCGGCTCGCCACTTCGAGGAAGAGCGCGAACCTGGTCTTTTCGCTCTTTTCCAGGTAGTTGGCGTAGATCGATTGCGCCTTGTTGGCGACCGTGATGCCCGCGCCTCCGGCCTTCAGGCCAGCCTCGGTGGCTTTATGGAACTCACCCGCATGGAACAGCGCCCAGGCGGCCAGCACTTTGTCGTCTTTCGGCAAAGGCTCGGCATCGCCGGCATGCAGCCGCGCCCACTTCTTCTTCAACGTGGCGGCGTCGTAGGTGTACTCGGCAGCGTCGTACGGGAAGGCGGTCCACTTGGCCATGGTGTTGTCTCCGGTTTTGGGGTCAGGGCTTTTGGTAGTTGCCGACCAGCCCGAGCAGGTGCTCGCGCTGGCCGGGTTCGAGGTAAGGCAGCAGCAGGCTCAGCACGTGAAAGGCGCCACGCAGCAAGGCCGCGCCGGCGCTTTCGGGCTCGAGCGCGTTGCGCGGGTCGCGCACGTATTCGTAGCTGAGCCAGTAGGTGAGCACCACCACCATCGCGGTGGCCGTGGGGTCGGCTTCGCGGGCGTTGATCTGGATGGCGTTGCCGCGCGAGAGGCCGTCGAGCACGGCCTTCACCGCCAGCGACTTGTTCTTCAGCACCGACTGGAAGTGTGTTTCCAGCGTGCGGTTCTTGCTGAGCAGGTCGTTCAAGTCGCGGTAGAGAAAACGGTAGCGCCAGATCAGCTCGAACAGCATGTGGAAGAACAGCCATGCGTCTTCGACATTGCGCACGTCGTCGGCGGCATGCAGCAGCTGGTTGAGTGCTTCTTCGTAGCGGTTGAAAAGCGTGTTGATCAGCTCGTCTTTGGCCGGGTAGTGGTAGTAGAGGTTGCCGGGGCTGATGCTGAGTTCAGCCGAGATCAGCGTGGTGGAAACATTGGGTTCGCCAAAGCGGTTGAACAGGTCCAGCGTGACCTCGAGAATGCGTTCCGCGGTGCGGCGCGGCGCTTTTTTCACCACCATGTTGTCTACCTTTATATTTTTCTTACTCTAACCCACCGTGCGTTCCGGCGTAACTAGG
>JACMKJ010000020.1 GCA_014380155.1 Rhizobacter sp.
TAAGTGGCGTCATCGCTGGTTACAAAACCGATGAGCCGCCCTGCGTCGGGTGGGGTTTCAGCCGTTCCAATGGCCAGCCACGTCAAACTCGACACGAGCATGGCCAAGCTTTCACTGCACACCCTCGCTCTCTTCGTCGTCTTGTTGGCGGGCTGCGCCGCGCCACCCAAGACCGTGCCGGCGGTGGCCACGCCCGTGCCCGGCTCGGCGCCCGGCCCGGTCTACGGCCAGGCGGCACCCGGCACCCGTGCCTGGTCGCCACAGATGGAGGCGGCAGAGCGCCAGCTCAGCAGCAGCCTGAGCGGCACCGGCATCACCGTGTCCAAGACCACCGACGAGCGGCTGTGGATCACGATGCCGGGCGACCTGACCTTCCAGGCCAACCGCTCCGCACTCAAGCCCGGCGCCACGGCGGTGCTCGACAAGATTGCGCTGTCGTTGCGCAACGTGCCCTTGGCCGAGCTGCGCATCGTCGGCCACACCGACGCCAAGGGCGCCGCCGCTGCCAACGATGCCTTGTCGCTCGACCGCGCCGCGAGCACCCGCGACTGGCTGGTGGCACGCGGCATGTCGCCGGTGCGCATTGCAGTGGCGGGCCGGGGCGCACGCGACCCGCTGGCCAGCAACGACGACGAAACCGGCCGTGCGACCAACCGCCGGGTGGAGATCCTGGTGGGCGAGAAGGCCCGGGTGAGCGCTCCCGCGTCGAAGTGAAGCCGGCCCGGGTTCGTCAGGCCGCCACCAACCCGCTGAACAGCGGGTCGTGCCGCGTGCGTGGCCGGTAGTTGGCCACCCGCCTGGCGATCTCGGCGATGTGGTCGGGTGTGGTGCCGCAGCAGCCGCCTGCAATGTTCAGGAAGCCCGCGCGCGCGAACTCTTCGACCAAGCCGCCGGTGATCTCGGGCGTCTCGTCGAAACCGGTGTCGCTCATCGGGTTGGGCAGGCCGGCATTGGGGTAGCAGCTGATGAAGGTGTCACCGGCCACCTTGGCCAACTCTTCGATGTAAGGCCGCATCAGTGCTGCGCCGAGCGCGCAGTTCAGGCCCACGGCCAGTGGCCGTGCATGGCGCACGCTGTGCCAGAAGGCGCTCACCGTCTGGCCCGACAGGATGCGGCCTGAGGCGTCAGTGACCGTGCCGGAGATGATCACCGGCAAGCGCTCGCCGGTGTTTTCCATCAGCTCGTCGAGCGCAAAGATCGCCGCCTTGGCGTTCAACGTGTCGAAGATGGTTTCGACCAGGAACACGTCGGCGCCGCCTTCGAGCAAGGCCTCGCCTTGTTCGTAGTACGCGGCCTTCAACTCGTCGAAGTTGACGTTGCGTGCCGCCGGGTCGTTCACGTCGGGGCTGATGCTCGCCGTGCGCGGCGTAGGCCCGAGCGCGCCGGCCACGTAGCGCGGCTTGTCGGCGGTGCTGTACTTGTCGCAGGCGGCGCGCGCCAGCCGGGCACCGGCCACGTTCATCTCGCGCGCGACGTGGGCCAGCTTGTAGTCTTCCTGGGCCACGGTGGTGGCGCCGAAGGTGTTGGTCTCGATCAGGTCGGCGCCGGCCGCCAGGTACTGCTCGTGGATCTCGCTGATGACGTCGGGCCGGGTGAACTGCAGCAACTCGTTGTTGCCCTTCAAGTCCTTGGTGTGGTCCTTGAAGCGCTCACCGCGGTAGTCGGCCTCGGAGAGCCTGTAGCGCTGGATCATGGTGCCCATCGCGCCGTCGAGGATGGCGATGCGGGACTGAAGGATCTCGGGCAGCGCAGCAGCGCGGGTGTAGGCATTGGCTTTCATCTGGCCATTGTAGAAAGCCTGTCAAGTGATGACTTGCGGCAGGGTGTCTCCGAACAGCGACGGCCGGAAGTCGAGCGCCCGTGGCCCCTCGTCGTTCATCGCCCACAAGGCCAGCGCGCTGGCCGACATCGGCTTGGCAAACAGGTAGCCCTGCAGCTCGTTGCAGCCCAGGCGGCGCAAGATCTCCTGCTGCTGCTCGGTCTCGACGCCCTCGGCCACCACTTTCAGGCCCAGGGCCTGTGCCAGCTTGACGACGGCGTCGACGATGGCGCGCGCATCGGCGCTGGTTTCGAGGTCGCAGATGAAGCTGCGGTCGATCTTCAGCTCTTCGGCTGCCAGCTGGCGCAGGTAGCTCAATGAAGAGTAGCCGGTGCCGAAGTCGTCGATCGACAAATGCACACCCGCCGACGAGAGCTGCTCGATCATCTGCAGCGTGACGCGGGTGTCGTCCATTGCCGCCGATTCGGTGATCTCGCAGGTCAGCAGCGAAGGCTCGATGTGGTGGCGCGCGAGGGCCTCGACGATGCGCTCGGCCAGGTCAGCCTGGCGCAGCTGGTGCACCGAGAGGTTGAGCGCCACGCGCATGCGCAGGCCCTGGTCGCGCCAGGCGCGGATCTGCCGGCACACGTCTTCGATCAGCCAGTTGCCCAGCGCGTTGATGAGTCCGTAACGTTCGGCCAGCGGAATGAAGATGTTGGGACCGATCATGCCGCGCTGCGGGTGCTTCCAGCGCATCAGCGCCTCGGCACCGGTGATCTGTCCGCTGGGAGCGTGGATCTTCGGCTGGTAGTGCAGCTCGAGCTCCTTGTTGGCGATGGCCCGGCGCAGGTCTTGCAGCAGCTCCACTTGCTCGCGAGCGCCGGCCACCATGCGTTCTTCAAAGAAGCAGAGCGCGCCGCCGCCGGTGCGCTTGGCGTTGCGCATGGCCGCGGCCGCGTGCGCAATCAGCTTGGCTGCCGTGCCGTGCTCGGGGTAGACCGCCACGCCGACCGAGCACGACATCGAGATCTCGTGGTCTTCGATGCGGCACAGCTCGTTCATGCCGCTCAGCACGCGCTCGGCCATGTGGGCGGCGTCCTTGGCGGTGGGGTTGTCTTCAAGCAGCAGCAAAAATTCGTCGCCACCGGCACGCGCCACCATGTCGCGCGCGCTGGCCATGGTGCGCAGGCGCTGCGCCACCTCGCGCAGCACCGCGTCGCCGGTGGCCTGGCCGAAGGATTCGTTGACGGCTTTCAAGCCATCGACGTTGATGAACAACAAGGCCAGCTTGTGCTGCTGGCGGTCGGCGCGGATGGCTGCCACCTGCAGGCCTTCTTCAAACATCGAGCGGTTGGGCAGCTCGGTCAGGCGGTCGGTCTGCGCGGCGCGTTTCACTTCGTCGCGGGTGCGTTTGAGCAGCTTGCGAAAGCGCGCTTCGAGCACCGAGCTCATCAGCAGCAGGGCCAGCAGCGCCGGCACACCCAGCACGGCCAGCGCAGACAAGGTGGCCGCGCCCGTGCGGCCGACCGACAGCGACTGGCTTAGCAGCGGCACCGACGCGGCGTACAGCACCGTCGCGTTGCCGATGGCGACGGCGCCGCCCAGGCCCA
>JACMKJ010000298.1 GCA_014380155.1 Rhizobacter sp.
CCACCAGCACGCCGTCCATCCACTGGCCACCGACGCAGGTCTCGATGCAGTCGGAGATGACTTCGCGCGACACCAGGCTGTACTTCATGCCCTCGGTGCCCATGGCCATGCCGTCGCTGATGGTGGGGGTGCCGAAGATCTGCGCGTTGCCGCCGGCGGCTTCAATGCCGGCCACGGCGGCGTCAGCCAGCTTTTGCAGGCCAGAGTTGCAGGGCGTGATGGTCGAGTGCCCGTTGGCCACACCGATCATCGGCTTCTTGAAGTCGCCCTCTTCGTAGCCCAGGGCGTAGTACATCGAGCGGTTGGGTGCGCGGGCCACACCCTCGGTGATGTTCTTGGAACGGCGGTTGATGCTCATGGCGGTTTCCTGGCTGAGTGCTGGCTGAGGGGGCTGGGCAGGTGGCGAGTATCCCGTTGCAGCAATCGACCGTCCAATATATCCAGGCCCATGAATTAATATGCGGCGCCATTGAAACCGGCATTGCCGAGATCCTTCCGACCCCAACCGCCCATGTCCCACAGCGTCTACATCACCGGAATGTCCAAGTACCTCCCGAACCGGGCCGTCGGCAATGAAGAGATGGAAGACTACCTCGGCGGGGTGACCGGCAAGGATGCCCGCACGCGACGAATCGTGCTGCGCAACAACGGCATCGCGAGCCGCTACTACGCGCTGGAAAAAGGCGGCGAGCCCACTCATACGAATGCCGAGATGGCGGCTGAGGCGGTGAAGGCGCTGTTCGACGCCCGGTTCGGGCCAAAGGGCCTGCAGCTGCTCGCTTGTGGCACGGCCTCGCCCGACCAGATCGTGCCTTCGCATGCGGCCATGGTGCATGGCCTGCTCGACACGCCGGCCATCGAGATCGCCTCGTTTGCCGGCTCGTGCTGCGCGAGCGTGCAAGCCTTGAAGCTGGGCTACCTGTCGGTACTTTCAGGCAACACGGCCAACGCGGTCTGCGTGGGCTCGGAGATGCTGTCGCACTGGATGCTGGCCAAGTTTTTCCAGAAGGAGTTCGACAACGAGCAGCTGCTGAGCGCCAACCCGATGTTGTCGTTCGACAAGGAGTTCCTGCGCTGGATGCTCTCCGACGGCGCAGGCGCGCTGCGGCTGGAGAACCGCCCCGAGGGCGAGCTGCCGCTGAAGATTGAGTGGATCGACATTCGCTCTTACGCCAACGAAGCCGATACCTGCATGTATGTGGGGGCCGAGAAAAATGGCAAAGGCCAGTTGCAAGGCTGGAGCCGCTTCGAGCCTGATGAGTGGTTGAGCAAATCCATCTTCTCGGTCAAGCAAGACACCCGCATGCTGGGCGAGCGCATGCTCAGGCACGGCATTCAGTTCGCCAAGGAATCGGTGCAGGCGAGGCAGCTCGACATCGACAGCGTCGACTACTTTCTCCCGCACCTGTCGTCCGAACTGTTCCGCCAGCCCATCTACCAGGGCTTGCGCGAAGCCGGCATCCACATTCCGATGGAAAAGTGGTTCACCAACCTGACGAGCGTGGGCAACGTGGCCACGGCCTCGTTCATCCTGATGCTCGAAGAGCTGGCGCGCACCAAGCCACTGAAGTCGGGCCAGCGGATTCTGCTGTTCGTGCCCGAGAGCGCGCGCTTCTCATACGGCGTGGTGCTGTTGACCGTCTGCTGAACATGAGCGATAGCACGCTGATCGAGATGAGGGTGTGGCGTCAGTTTCTGGTGCTGGCCGAAACGCTGCACTTCGGCCGCGCCGCCCAGAAGCTGCACATCACCCAGCCGCCGCTGACGCTGGCCGTGCAGCAGCTGGAAGCGCGCTTGGGGGTGATGCTGTTCGAGCGCACACGGCGCCAGGTGGCGCTCACGCCGGCCGGTCAGGCGCTGGTCGAGCCGGTGCGGCAGCTGCTGCAGCAGGCGGACTCGCTCGCGGGCATTGCCCAGGCGGCGGGGCACGGGGCGGTGGGGCGATTGCGGTTGGGTTTTGTGTCGACCGTCGGGTTCGGGCCGTTGCCCAACTGGCTGCGCGGGTTTCGCGAAGACGAACCAGGCATCGACGTGGTGTTGCGCGAGGCCACGACCGACGTGCAACTGCGCGCCTTCGAGCAGGGCGAAGCCGACGCCGGCTTCGTGCTGCATGCGCCCAACATGGCGCCCGAGGGCACCGGCGCGCGGCCGCTCGCGCGCTTGTCGGTGAGCATCGAGCCGATGGTGCTGGCGGTGCCGGAGGCCTCGCCGCTCAACAGCTCGCGCCGCCTGACGCTGGGGCAGATCCTGGCGCAGCCGCTGATCATCTTTCCGCGCAGCATCGCACCGTCTTTGTACGACGCCGTGCTGGCCTTCTATCACCGCCACAACGCTTCGCTGGTGATTGCGCAAGAGGCTATCCAGATGCAGACCATCGTCAACCTGGTGTCGGCCGGCCTGGGGCTGGCGTGGGTGCCGGAGTCGGTGACCACGCTGCAACGCCCTGGTGTGGTCTACCGGCGTTTGCCGACGGCACTGGTTTCGGCGGCGCCGCGCGCCGAAACCAGCCTGGTCTGGCCAACCGATGCCGGCCCGGTGGTAAAACGTTTTGTCGATTTCGTGGCGCGGTCCGTCACCCCGCATCCCACTGTTTGAGAGAGGACAAGCCAGCGCGTGCGGTATCGTTCGCGCTGCTTCCGTACCCCGGCCCTGCCCATGCTTGTTCACCCCCAGTTCAACCCCGTTGCCCTGCAGATCGGCCCGGTCGCCATTCACTGGTATGGCCTGACTTACCTGGTGGCCTTCGGTCTTTTCCTCTGGCTCGCCTCGCTGCGTGTCCAGAGGCCGCATTTCGCCCAGTCGGGCTGGACCCGGCGTGACGTTGAAGATTTGTTGTTCTACGGCGTGCTGGGCGTGGTGCTGGGGGGCCGTCTGGGCTTCGTGCTGTTCTACAACTTCGAGCACTACATCAAGAACCCGCTGGAGGTGTTCGCGGTATGGAAGGGCGGCATGTCCTTTCATGGTGGCTTGCTCGGCGTGGGTGCAGCGATGGCGGTGTTTGCCCGCACCCGCAAGCGGGGCGTGCTGCAAACCTTCGACCTGATCGCACCGTGCGTGCCCACCGGACTCGCGTCGGGGCGCATCGGCAACTTCATCAACGGCGAGCTGTACGGGCGCGTCGCCGACCCGAGCCTGCCATGGGCGATGGTGTTCCCGCAATCGGGCAGCGCCGAGCCGCGCCACCCCTCGCAGCTGTATCAGTTCGGCCTCGAGGGCATGCTGCTTTTCGTGCTGCTGTGGCTGTATGCGCGCAAGGAGCGTGCGCCCGGGCAGGTGACGGGCGCCTTCATCTTCGGCTACGGCGTTTGCCGTTTTGTTGTGGAGTATTTCCGCCAGCCCGACAAAGGGCTGGAGAACCTGGCGCTGGGTTGGAGCATGGGCCAGTGGCTGTGCGTGCCGATGATCGTGGGCGGTGCGGCGTTGTGGTTGTGGGCGGCTCGCAAAGCTCCGAAAGGCGCCGCAGCATGAGGCAGGTCTTTTTCGACACCGAAACCACCGGCCTGAGCCCTGAGTCGGGCGACCGCATCATCGAAATCGGCTGCGTCGAGATGGTCAACCGCCGCCTCACCGGCAACAACCTGCACTTCTACCTGAACCCCCAGCGGTCGAGCCATGAAGACGCGGTGAAGATTCACGGGCTGACCGACGAGTTCCTGGCCGACAAGCCGCTGTTCGCAGCGGTGGTCGACGAGCTGATGGAATACCTGAGCGGCGCCGAGGTCATTGCCCACAACGCGAGCTTCGACGTGGGCTTTTTCAACGAAGAACTCAGGCGTGTGGGGCGCCCCAAGTTCCCGACCTTCGTCCAGAAGATCAGCGACACCCTGGTGATGGCGCGCGAGATGTTCCCCGGCAAATCGAACTCGCTTGACGCCTTGTGCAAGCGGCTCGAGGTCGACAACTCCAACCGCACTCTCCACGGCGCCTTGCTCGACGCCGGCTTGCTGGCCGAGGTCTACATCCGCATGACACGTGGGCAAGACTCGCTGGTGATCGACGCCAACGAATCCTTGCGCAGCGACGTGGTCATTGCTGCCGTCGACTTCAGCCAATTCGAGCTGCCGGTGATTGCGGCCAACGACGAAGAAGCCGCAGCGCACAACGTGGTGCTGGCCGAGCTCGACAAGGCCTCGGGCGGCAAAACGACCTGGCGCAGCTTGTCGGCTTGAAGCCGTGGCATAATCTGCGGCTCCCGGAATCTATCGGGCGGTTAGCTCAGTGGTAGAGCACTGCCTTCACACGGCAGGGGTCGCAGGTTCGAACCCTGCACCGCCCACCAAAGATCAAGCCTTGCAAGTCATCGACTTGCAAGGCTTTTTTCTTGGGGCTTTCGATTAGGCGATGTGTTCCCAACGCTGACTGCGCTCGGAGCGCCACAACGCGTCGATCACCCGCAGTTGCGCAATAGCGTCGTCGACCCCCCAGGCGAGCGCAGCCTCGCCGCGCACCAGACGAGAAAAGGCGTCGACCTGCAGCTGGTACTGATCCGCGGCCGGCAGGGTCTCGGTGCGGATGCCGCTGCCGTCCAGCGCGCCACCTTCGTCGAGCAAGACGCGCATGGCACCGCCACGCGCCGCATTGAACGGGATCTGCATCTCCAGCCGCCCCGTGGTGCCCAGCACTTGCACACGTTGGTAAGGGCAGGTCTGCGTGGAGACGGTGAAGACCAGCTGGCGGCCACCTCCAAACTCCACCAGCGCGCTGGTGGTGCGATCTGTGCCCATGACGGGGTCACGGTCCACCGAGGCCACCACGCGCTTGGGTTCATCTTCAAACAGGTAGCGGCCGCTCAAGATGGCATAACAGCCGATGTCGTACAGCGCGCCTCCGCCAATGTCGGGCTGGTTGCGGATGTTGGCCGGGTTGTCGTTGAAATACGAAAAGAACACTTGCACCGCACGCGGCTCGCCGATGCGGCCTTGGCGCACCAGCTCGCGCACCCGCTGCCACTGGGGGTGGTGGCGCACCATGAACGCCTCTTCAATGTGCACCTGTGTGGCGGCAGCCTTCAGCGCCATGGCTTGTTCAGCGCTGAGTGCGATCGGTTTTTCACACAGCACGTGCTTGCCAGCGGCTGCAGCTTGCAGCGTGAGTGGCACGTGAAGGTGGTTGGGCAGGGGGTTGTAGATCGCCTCGATCTCGGGGTCGTCAATGAGCTCTTCGTACGAGCCATAAGCCCGGGCAATACCGAGGCGGGTGGCCACGCCCTGCGCCGCCTCCAATGAGCGCGACGCAATGGCACGCACCTCGATCAGCGGGCTGGCGAGCATCGCGGGCAGTACCGAGTTGACGCCGATGCGTGCCGTGCTCAGCACGCCCCAAACCACCTTTTTCATGAAAGTCCTTTACTGGTTTGAATCAAAAATTGGTCAGGCCAATCTGCCAACAGGCCTTGGCCTGGCCGTATTTTCCCTAGCGATTTGGTGCCGGGCGCGGTGTGACGCATAGACCCTCGCCGGTGAACTCATTCACCCTCTCCCGAATGCCAGTTGGACGCGAACCGAAGCTCGGCGTTTTTCATGTGCCGACGCATGGCGTTGCGAGCCGCCACGCCGTCACGCGAGACGATGGCGTTGAGGATCTCGGCGTGCTCGTCGATCGCATGGCGCCAGAGTTCCTTGCTGGAGAAATGCGATTCGAGCTGCAGGTAGAGCGGGCCGCGGCGTGCGTCCCACAGCTGGCGCGTGACCATCACCAGCGCGCTGTTGGCGCTGGCCTCGGCGATGTAGAGGTGGAAGCGCTGGTCGGCTTCGAGCGAGACGTCGTTGTAAAGCGGTGCGCCGCGCATGTCGTCGAGCGCGCGCTTCATGCCGGCCAGTTGCTCTGGCGTGGCGTGGGTGGCGGCGAGGTTGGCGCTTTCGGATTCGACGATCCAGCGCGCGCGGATCAGGTCGAAAGGCCCGGGCAGCGGTGCGAGCGCGGTGGCGGGGGCGCTGTGGGGTTGCAACACGAAGATGCCCGCGCCTCCACGCACCTCCACCACCCCTTCCACCTCCAGCGCGATCAGCGCTTCGCGCACCGATGGCCGGCTCACGCCCAACTCGACAGCCAGGTCACGCTCAGCGGGCAAGCGCGAACCCGGTGGGTAGTCGCCGCTGCGGATCATCTCCATCAACTGGTCCGCAAGGTGCCGGTAGAGCCGGCGGCCATCAGCATGATGCGCGAGCCCCTTAGAGCTTGCGGAGGCTTTCACGGCGGGTCCGGCCAATTCATGGTTGGGGGCAGGCGAGGGAGTTCGTGAAAGGGCTTGAAGAGCGATGAACGTCAGCCACCGGTCTCAAAAATTGGTCTGACCAATCGATACTACACTGCCCTTGTTTCAAGGAGCCGCCGATGACGTCACCACTTGCCGGTCGCTTGCAGGGCAAGAAGGCCTTGATCACAGCGGCCGGTCAGGGCATAGGCCGCGCCACCGCCGAGGCGTATGTGCGCGAGGGCGCGCAGGTGGTTGCCGCCGACATCAATGCCGAGTTGTTGTCGGACCTGGCACGCGCCACCGGCTGTGAAACACGCGTGCTGGACGTGACCGACGCCGAGGCCGTGCGCGCCGCGATCGACGCGATCGGGCCGCTGCAGGTGCTTTTCAACGGCGCGGGCTACGTGCATGCCGGCACCATCCTCGATTGCGATGACGCCGCGTGGGATTTTTCGGTCAACCTCAACGTGCGCTCGATGTACCGGCTGATTCGCGCCGTGCTGCCGGGCATGCTGGCCCAGGGTGGCGGCTCCATCATCAACATGTCGTCGGTCGCCAGCAGCATCAAGGGAGCGCCCAACCGCTTCGTCTACGGCACGACCAAGGCGGCGGTGATCGGCCTGACCAAATCGGTGGCGGCCGACTTCGTAGCGCAAGGCGTTCGCTGCAACGCCATTTGCCCCGGCACGGTGGAGTCGCCCTCGCTGCGCCAGCGCATCGAAGCGCAGGCCGCCGCCTCCGGCCTGACCCTGGCGCAAGTGGAAGCGGCCTTCGTGGCACGCCAGCCGGTGGGCCGTATGGGCCGCGCAAGCGAGATCGCGGCGCTGGCGGTGTACCTCGGCAGCGACGAATCGGCCTTCACCACCGGCACCTTGCAGGTCATCGATGGTGGCTGGTCCAACTGAATCTTGATTCTTGAATCGAAGGGGCGATGAATGAAGCTGATGCGACATGGCGCCAAGGGCGCTGAAAAACCCGCGCTGGTCGATGCAAACGGCCAGGTGCGAGACCTGTCGGGCGTGTTGCCCGACCTCACCGCCGGCACGCTGAGCCCGGCGGCGCTGCAGCGTCTGCGCGAGATCGACCCCATCACGTTGCCACTCGTGGCGCAGCCTGGCCGCCTCGCGCCGCCGTGGCAAGGCATGGGCAAGTTTGTCTGCGTGGGCCTCAACTACGCCGATCACGCCGCCGAGTCGGGGCTGCCGGTGCCGGCGGAGCCGGTGCTGTTCATGAAAAGCACCGGTGCGTTGATGGGCTGCAACGACGCGGTCGTGCTGCCGCAGGGCTCGCAAAAGAGCGATTGGGAAGTGGAGCTCGGCGTGGTGATCGGCAGCCAGGCCCGCTATGTGAGCGAGGCAGACGCGCTCAAACATGTGGCCGGCTACTGCGTGGTCAACGATCTCTCGGAGCGCGAATACCAGCTCGAGCGCGGTGGCACCTGGGACAAGGGCAAGGGCTGCGACACATTCGGCCCGGTCGGCCCCTGGCTGGTCACGGCCGACGAGGTACCCGACCCACAGGCACTGGCGATGTGGCTCGAACTCAACGGCAAGCGCTTCCAGAACGGCAGCACCTCGACCATGGTCTTCGGCGTGGCCACGCTTGTGAGCTACATCAGCCGCTTCATGACCCTGTACCCGGGCGACCTGATCAGCACCGGCACGCCGCCGGGCGTGGGCATGGGCCAGAAGCCGCCGATCTTCCTGAAGCCGGGCGATGAAATGCGCCTGGGCATCCAGGGCCTCGGCGAGCAGCGCCAGCGCGTGCACGCCTGGGACCCGGCGCTCATCGACGGTTGAGCGTGCACCGGCTCGGTCGAGGCTGGCGGTAAAAGTTTGTGTCTTCTTCCACTCCACAGGTCATCGGGAGGGGGTGCCCGCGTCTGGGGGGGCGCTCTCAAAAGGGGGTTCTGGTCATGTACCCTTGCGCCCGCTGTACCGAGAGCCGTTCCCTGTGGAGACCTTATGCCGTTGTTCCGGATCCTTGCCCTTTTGATGTGTGGTTGGTGCGCGAGCAGCGCGTTCGCTCAAAGCATAGAACCCGCCAAAGACTGGCAAAGCGCCGACAGTGCGCACTTTCGCGTCAACTACCGCTCGGCGTGGCGCGCGCAGGCCGAGCGTGTGGTGCAGGCGGCCGAACGTGCTTACCCCAAGGTGACCCAGTCGCTCGGTTGGGAGCCGCGCGGCCGCACCGAGATCTTGCTGATCGACCAATACGACCTGGCCAACGGCTACTCGACACCGCTGCCCTACAACATCATCGGCGTGTTCCTCGCGCCGCCCGATGAAGGCGAGCTGCTCGACAACAGCGACTGGCTCGACCTGCTGCTCACGCACGAGTTCACCCACACAGTGCATCTCGACAAGGTGCGTGGCGTGCCTGGCGTGATGCAGCGCATCTTCGGCCGCCAGCCGCTTTTCTTCCCGAACATCTTCGAGCCGGGTTGGATGATCGAGGGCCTGGCGGTCTACGCCGAGAGCGACCCTGCCACCGGGCGGGGCCGCCTCCAGGGCCCGGTGTTCGAAGCCTGGTTGCGTGCCGAAGCCAAGCGCGGCTTTCTCTCGCTGCGCGAGATCAATGCCGATGGTCGCGCCTTGCCGGTTTCGAAGTCGTACTTGTATGGCGCTTACTTCTACGAGTTTCTGGCTCGCAAATACGGGCCAGACGCGATCTACAAAGGCGTCGAGCACTACAGCGGCAACCCGCCACTGTGGCCACGCCTGCACACCAACCCGCGTGGCGCCACAGGCAAGACCATGGACGTGCTGTGGGACGAATTCCTCGCCGACCTGCGCGAGCAAGTGCAGGTTCGCTCGAAGGCGTTGACCAGCGTGCCCGAATCGGTGGGTGAGCGACTGGTCGGCCCGTTGTTTGGCGTGGGGTCGGTCGCGACCTTGCCCGACGGCTCCACGCTCGCCGTGCTCGACAACGGCGTGAACCACACCAAGCTGGTGAAGTTCGCCCCCAATGGTCAACAAACGACGCTGGGCGACATCAACCGGGCTGCCGAGCTCAGCGTGGCACCCGATGGGCAGGTGCTGGTCGCCCAGCCCGACATCTGCAACTGGCGCTACCTGGCGTTTGATGTCTACCGCTTGCAAGCCGATGGCTCGCTGCGGCAGCTGACCCATTGCGCGCGCCTGCGCCAGGTGGTGCCGGCGGGCGAGAGCATCGTCGGCCTGCAACAAGGCCAGGGCCAGACCCGACTGGTGGTGTTCGATGCCGCCGGCCAGCAGCTGCGTGTGTTGTGGGAGCCGCCGGCCGAAGTGAGCCTGATCGACCTGGCCGCATCGCCCGACGGCAAGCAGGTGACGGTGGTCAGCAAGCGTGCCGGTGATTGGCGTGTGGAAGCCTTCGACCTGGCCGAGCCGGCCGCCGCGCCACGCCTGCTGTTCACCCACAACGCACCCTTGCACGGCCTGGTTCATGGCAAGGCCGGCCTGGAGTTTCTGGCGGTACGCGACGGGGTGTTCAATGTGTGGCGCCTGGAGGGCAGCGAGTGGGTCAAGCTGAGTCACACCCACACGCGTGTGGTGTCACACGGCGGCACCCAGCCTGATGGGTCGCTCACGCTGGGTGTGGTGGCGCCGGGCGGCTATGAGCTTCGCCGCATGGCGGCCACACCGGCCTTGCAGCGTGCGCCGGTGGTGGCTGCGGCCGCCAGCAGTGCCTCGGCGCCCGCAACGGCCTCGGTCGCGGTGCTGAGCGAACCCTCAACGTATCAGTCGTGGCGCTCGATGGTCCCACGCACCTGGTTCCCGATGGTGACGGGAGAGTCGAGCTTGTTTGCGGTGGGTGCGAGCACCTTTGGTTCCGATGCGCTCGGCTGGCACAAGTACGCCGCCTCGCTGCAATACGAAACAACGCAGAACGAGCTGCTGGGCAGCTTGCAATACCTCTTCCAGGATCAGCACCTGATCACCTTGCAGCGCGAAGTGACGGCCCGTGCCTGGGAAGATGGCAACGAAGAGAAAGACGTCACCGCCTACGACCGTGAAACCCGCGCGCAGTGGCTGAGCGTCTTGCCCTGGCTGCGCCTGGACCGGCGCATCGCTTTTGGGGTGGGAGCAGCGCTCGATCATGTGGAACGTGTCCACCCCGAGCGGGCCACCACCGTCGGCATTCCCAGAACCGAGCGCTTGCTGGCAGCTTTACTCAGCTACGACACCACCGGCAGCAACTGGTGGTCGGAAGGCAGCAACCGCGGCCAACATGCCACGCTGCTGTATGAAAGCTATCGCCCGTTTGCGCGCGAAGGCCGCAACGACTACGACGGCAGCGTGCTGCGTTTCGACTGGCGCGGCTTCGTGCCGGTGGGCCGCAGCGTGCTGGCCCTGCGCCACACCGAGGCACATGCCAGTGGCTTCACCGAGCGCTTTCAGCTGGGCGGTGCGATCGACCCCCAGCTGCAGCTCGGCATGGCGCTCAACAACCGCGACATCACCTTGCGCGGCTACAGCCGCAGCAATGCGGTGGGGCTGAGGGGCGCCAATGCCCGCGTCAGCACCGTCGAGTGGCGTATGCCGATCGCCGACGTCGACCAGCACTTCATGACCCCGGCCGTCGGCGTGAACCGCGTGTCAGCCGCCGCTTTCTTCGACATCGGCGGTGCGTGGGACCAAGGCCACCGGCCACTGCACTACCAGCGCGGCGTGGGCGTGGAGTTGCTGAGCGAGATCAAGCTGCTCTACGCCATGGGCCTGCAGCTGCGGGTGGGCGTGGCTCGTGGGCTCGACGCACCGAAGGACACCCGCGCCTACCTGGCGCTTGGCCGGGGCTTCTAAGCCCCTGGCTCAATGCAGCTTGTCGCGCGGCGGTGTTTTGTCGAACGACTTGGGTTTGTAGACGTTGCCTTCCCAAGTGCCGCCCTCGCGGGCGCGCTGGATGACTTCTTCGGCCACCTGGGCGGGGCTCTTGGGCGAGCTTTGGCGGCGGTGGAAGAGTGATCGGGACCCACCCCGGATGCCTTGCCAGGCGCGGAGGGCCACGGCATCGACCTTCATGCGCAGGCGCACGCCCAGCAGCAGTCGCACCATCATCACGACGCAGATGGCCAGCACGGCGATGGCAAAGATTTTCTCGGGCATGGTGAGCCGGATATTAGTCCCGGCGTGTAACCCCTGGCCGCGCGAGGTGGCTCAGCGCGCCAACTCCTGCACGCGCCATTGCACCCGCAGTTCCAGCGCCTCACCTTGCGCCAGCACACGCAGGCCCGGCCGGCCCGGCAGGTGGAAGGCATCGATGGGGTGGCTGACAGGCTCGAAGCAGAAGGCCGTGCCCTGCGGTGGGCGGTACAGCAGGCAGTAGCCGTCGACGAGGCCGCTGGCCTGCACGGCCGGCACTCGCATGGCAAGGCGCAGCGACGCTTCGGGCCAATCGATCAGCGCCTCGCCCGACCAGCCGGTGAACGCGTTGTCGATGAATGAACCGGTCACGGCAGCGCCGGTGTTCAGGTCCCAGCTCGGTGGGAAACGATCGGTGTGTTGTGTGGGCAGCGGGTCATCACCACAGAGCCACACCCCACGCACCGGAGCCGTGAGCCGCATGCCGGCGCTGCGCTGGAACCAGGGGTGCAGGCCCAGCCCATAGGGCAGGGGCTCCTCGCCCAGGTGGATGACGCGCACGCTCTGGTCGAGCCCGCCGTCTACGAGGGTGAAGGTCTGTTTGGCGCGGTAGTCGTAGGGGTTGCCGTCGAAGCGGTGCGATTCGAGGTGCATGACGAAGGTGTCGGCCGCAGTCTGCTCGAGGCGCCAGCGCTGCAGCCAGCCATCGCCATGGATGGGGTAGGGCTCGCCAGCGCGGTTGGGCGCCATCGCGTGAAAGTGGCCGGCCTGCTCGAAGCCACCGCCGCTGATGCGGTTCGACCACGGCAGCATGGCGAAGTTGGCCAGCGAGTAGCGGTCTTCGTTGACACCGTCCCAGGGCCGCCACAGGTTGAGCAGGCCGTGAGGCCGCGCCATCTGCCAGGCAGCCACACCACCCCCGAGGGTGGGCACCAGGCCCAGGCGCTGCTCGGCATGTTCCAGCCAGACGATGGGGTGCGCCATGTTCAGCCTGCGTAGAGGTTGGCCGGCCGGCCGGGGCCGTCGATGTCGATCGCGAACAGCGCACCGGCCAGGGGCTGGTTCGCGAGCTGCTCGGCCGACAGCTCGAAGCGCGCGCTGGTGATGAAGAGCGTGCGCATCTGCGGGCCACCGAAGGCGACGTTGCTGATGTGGCTGGTCGGCAGATCGATGCGTGCCAGCTCTTCGGCGGTGACCGGGTCGTGGCAGGTCACGCGGGCGGCGCCCCAGTGGGCCACCCACAGGCGTCCGGCCGCGTCGGTGGTCATGCCATCGGGGTAGCCCTCGTCGGGCTGAAAGCGAAGCCACAGCCGCTGGTGGCTCAGCTCGCCCGAGACCGGGTCGAAGTCGAAGGCGTGAATGCGTCGTTCGGCCGTTTCGTTGAAGAACATCGTGCGGCCATCGAGCGACCAGGTGGGGCCGTTGGTCACCGCATAACGCGCATCGAAGGCGAGCGTGCAGCGCTGCTCGGCGTCAAACCGATACAGCGCGCCGGTCGGACGCGAGCAGCCGAAGTCCATGGTGCCGCCCCAGAAGCGGCCCTGCGCATCGCACTTGCCGTCGTTGAAGCGGTTGCCGGGCTGATGGGGCTCGGGGTTGTGCAGGCGTTGCAGCGTGCCGGTGTCGGTGTTGAAGAGCGCAAAGCCGCTGCGCAGCGTGACCAGCAGGCCGGGCTCGCTTGCGCGCTCGGCCACGGCCGAGATCTCTTCATCGAAGGGCCAGCTGTGGCGGGCCTGCGTGGCCAGCTCATACCGATGCAGTTGGCGGCCCAGGATGTCGACCCAGTAGAGCGCCTGCCGGCGCACCGACCACAGCGTGCCTTCACCCAGCGTGGCCGCGGCCGGCCACAGGCAGCGCAGCTCGCTGGTGGGGTGAGGCGCAGTTAGTTTCAATGCGATTCCCGGGGCACTTCAGCGCCGCTGCTGCCGACCAGGAAGTCGAGGTCGGCCCCCAGGTGGGCCTGCTGCACATGCTCCACATAGAGCTTGTACCAGCCGCGCTTGGGCACGGGCTGGGCTTTCCATTGCGCACGGCGCTTCGCCAGGTCTTCTTCGGACACTTCGAGGTGCAGGCGCCGGCCGGCCACGTCGAGCTCGATCATGTCGCCGTTTTGCACCAGGGCCAGCGTGCCACCGGCCGCCGCTTCGGGCGAGGTGTGCAACACCACGGTGCCGTAGGCGGTGCCGCTCATGCGGCCGTCGGAGATGCGAACCATGTCGGTGATGCCTTTTTGCAGCACCTTCGGCGGCAGCGGCATGTTGCCCACCTCGGCCATGCCGGGGTAGCCGCGCGGGCCGCAGTTCTTGAGCACCATCACGCAGTGTTCGTCGACGTCGAGATCGGGGTTGTCGATGCGGGCGTGAAAGTCTTCGATGTTCTCGAACACCACGGCGCGGCCACGGTGCTGCAGCAAATGCGCCGATGCTGCCGAGGGTTTGATCACCGCCCCATCAGGTGCCAGGTTGCCACGAAGCACGGCGATGCCGGCGTCGGGCATGAAAGGCGCCTCGGGCGTCTTGATGACATCGCGGTTGTAGCAAGGAGCGTCGGCGATGTTCTGCGCGATCGTCTTGCCGTTCACTGTGGGCGCGTCGCCGTGCAGCAGCGGGGCGATCTCGCGCAGCACAGCCGGCAGGCCGCCCGCGTAGTAGAAATCTTCCATCAGGTACTTGCCCGAAGGCTGCAGGTTGAGGATGCAAGGCACCTCGGCGCCCAGTCGGTCGAAGTCGTCGAGCGTGAGCGGCACGCCGATGCGCCCTGCAATCGCCAGCAGGTGCACCACCGCGTTGGTCGAGCCGCCGATGGCCGCGTTGGTGCGGATGGCGTTCTCGAAAGCGTTGCGGGTGAGGATCTGCGACATGCGCAGGTCTTCTTTGACCATCTCGACGATGCGCCGGCCGGTCAGCTGCGCCAGGCGCTTGCGGCGTGTGTCGGCGGCGGGGATGGCGGCGTTCTCGGGCAGCGACATGCCCAGTGCCTCGACCATGCTGGCCATGGTGGAGGCCGTGCCCATGGTCATGCAGGTGCCGGTGGAGCGGTGCATGCACGACTCGGCGGCGGTGAACTCGTCCATCGTCATCTCGCCGGCGCGCACCATCTCGCTCATCTGCCACACGCCAGTGCCCGAGCCGATGTCTTGCCCACGGAACTTGCCGTTGAGCATGGGCCCGCCCGACAGGCCGATGGTCGGCAGGTCGCAACTGGCCGCGCCCATCATCAGCGAGGGCGTGGTCTTGTCGCAGCCCATCAGCAGCACCACGCCGTCGATCGGGTTGCCGCGGATCGACTCTTCCACGTCCATGCTCGCGAGGTTGCGAAACAGCATGGCGGTGGGGCGCAGCTGCGTTTCGCCAAGCGACATCACCGGGAATTCAAGCGGAAACCCGCCCGATTCGTACACGCCGCGCTTGACGAATTCGGCCAGCTCGCGAAAGTGCCCGTTGCACGGCGTGAGCTCGCTCCAGGTGTTGCAGATGCCGATGACCGGGCGGCCATCGAGCTCGTCGTGCGGGTAACCCTGGTTCTTCATCCAGCTGCGGTGCATGAAGCCATCGCGGTCGGTCTTGCCGAACCAGGCCTGGCTGCGCCGCGACTTGGGGTCGTCGGGCTTCTTCTTCGAATCCATTGTCTTGTCGTCCTCCGGGTCAACAGCGAAGAGCTCTTGACGCGGCGCATCCTAACAAGGCACATTGATAGTAGAAAAATAACAAATCAGCTTGATGACATACATAAATTGCAATATCTAAGGAGCACCCGTGTCAGCCTCTCCGCACTCAGCCCCCTCTCTTGCCACCTACACCAGTCTTCGCGGCCGCTCGGTCTTCATCACTGGCGGAGGCAGCGGCATCGGCGCAGCCATGGTCAGTGCCTTCGTCGAGCAGGGTGCCAAGGTGGCCTTCGTCGACATCAACGAGGCCGCCAGTCTCGACCTCGCCCAGCAGCTCAAGGCCGATGGCCATGCCGCGCCGTGGTGGCGTGCCTGCGATGTGCGCGACGTGCCGGCCTTGCAAGCGGCGATCGCCGATGCGGGTGCGGCATTGGGCGACTTTGCCGTGCTGGTCAACAACGTGGCGAGCGACGACCGCCATACGCTGGAGTCGATCACCCCGGCCTACTACGACGAGCGCATGGCCATCAACGAGCGGCCCGCGTTGTTTGCGATCCAGGCGGTGGTGCCCGGCATGCAGCGCCTGGGCTTTGGCTCCATCGTCAACCTGGGCTCCACCGGGTGGCAGACCAAGGGCAGTGGCTACCCGTGCTACGCCATCGCCAAGTCATCGGTGAACGGGCTCACGCGCGGGCTGGCCGGCAGCCTGGGCAAGCACCGCATCCGCGTGAACACGGTGTCGCCGGGCTGGGTGATGACCGAGCGGCAGATCAAGTTCTGGCTGAACGAAGAGGGCGAGCGGGAGATCGCCCACAACCAGTGCCTGCCCGACAAGCTGCAACCCTGGGCGGTGGCGCGCATGGTGCTCTTCCTGGCGTCGGACGACGCGGCCATGTGCACCGCGCAAGAGTTCAAGGTCGACGCGGGCTGGGCCTGAGCAGGCTTCAGTCCTCGGCCGAGGGGTCGAACCGGCTGCCGTACACCGTGGTCGCCGTCGTCTTCAAGGCCTTCAACATCACCTTGGCCGCAGGCGACAGCAGCTTGTCGGTGCGCGTGATGATGCCGAACGCATCCATGTGGCAAGGCAGCTCCATCGGCAAGATCGACACGATGCCGTGTGACGCGTAATAGCGCGCCACGTCGGTGGCCACCACCGCGATCAGGTCGCTTTGCTGCAGCATCTTGGTGGTGAACAGCAGGGCCGAGGTCTCGATCACGTTGACCGGCGGCTCCAGCTTGTCTTCCTGGAACATCAGCTCGAAACGGTGGCGCAGCACGCTGCCCATGGGCGACACGATCCAGCCCGCGCTGACCACGTCGCGCAGCCCCAGGTTGGCCACGTTCAGCAGCGGGTGGCCGGGCCGGGTGATGGCGCACACCGGCTCTTCGGCGAGCACCTCGTAGCGCAGGTCGGTCTTGTCGTGCTGGGCGAACAGGCGCGCCACCAGCATGTCGAGCTTGCCGTGGCTCAGGCGCTCCATCAGCACGTCGCTGGTCTCGATCTGCAGCGCAATGCGCAAGCTCGGGTGCTCCTGCTTCACCAGCGCCACCGCCGGCGGCAGCAGCACCAGGCCCGGCGCAGTGATCGCGCCCACGCTCACCTGGCCGAAGCGGCCGGCTTTCAGCGCCTCCAGTTCGTCGTGCGCCTGGTTCAGGCTGGCCAGCGCCACGCGGGCATGGCGGATCATGGTTTCGCCGTACCAGGTGGGCCGCATGCCGCGCGGCAGCCGCTCGAAGAGCGGCACCTCGAGCACGTCTTCCAGGTCCTTCAGCAGCTTGGAGGCAGCCGGCTGCGTCATGTTGAGCACTTGCGCGGCGCGGTGGATGTTGCCCTCTTCGGCCAGCGCCACCAGCAGCAGCAGCTGGCGGGTCTTCAGGCGGGCGCGGATGAACCAATGGGTGTAGGTCGACATGGATTCAAGGCATTCGGGTTTCCATCGATGCCTAAGCGTATATCGGTTGATGGCAAATATCTATTAGGAAGTTATCTCACGGATTCGTACCATGCGGCACCTTGATTTAGGGCCTGGCGAGTTTCATGCGACTGATTCAATTCATCGACGACGACCGTTCACAGCGTGCTGGCCGCGTCAGCGACGACGGGCTGACGGTGCGCCGCATCGGCGACTACCGCAGCAGCTTCGCGTTGGCCCAGGCGGCGGTGGCCAACGGTGCGAGCCTGCAGGCGCAGGCCGATGCCGCTTCATCCCCCGGCGCGGCCGTGCCCTACGCCATGCTGCAAGCCGAGCAACGGCTGCTCTCGCCCGTCACCCACCCCGACCCGGCGCACTGCCTCGTCAGCGGCACCGGCCTCACTCACCTGGGCAGTGCGGCCGCACGCGACGCCATGCACCACAAGCTCGCGGGTGGCGAAGAAACGCTGTCGGACTCGATGCGCATGTTCAAGTGGGGCCTCGACGGTGGCCGCCCCGCCGACGGCACCACGCCGGGCGTGCAGCCCGAGTGGTTCTACAAGGGCAACGGCCACATCGTCGCTGCGCCCGGAGCACCGCTCACCATGCCCGACTTCGCACTCGATGGCGGTGAAGAGCCCGAGCTGGTCGGCATCTATTTGATCGGACCCGACGGCACGCCGCAGCGCCTGGGCTTTGCCATCGGCAACGAGTTCTCCGACCACGTGACCGAGCGGCAAAACTACCTCTACCTCGCCCATTCCAAGTTGCGCGCCTGCGCCGTGGGCCCCGAGCTGCGCACCGGCGCGCTGCCCGAGCACCTGGCAGGCACCAGCCGCATTCGGCGTGGCTCGCAAGTGGTGTGGGAGAAGCCGTTTCAAACCGGCGAGGCCAACATGAGCCACACGATTGCCAACCTCGAGTACCACCACTTCAAATACGCCGCGCACCGCCAGCCGGGCGACGTGCATTTGCACTTCTTTGGCACCGCCACGCTGAGCTTTGCCGACGGCATCAAGGTCGCGCCCGGTGACAGTTTCGAGATCGACCTGCCGGCGCTGGGTGCGCCGCTCGTCAACCCGCTGGCCTTGGCCGACCGCGGCTTCGCCTACGGCGGCGTGAAAGCACTTTGAGCACAGGCCATGCCGCAGAAATTCAAGAACTACATCAACGGCCGCTGGGAAAACGGTGTCACCACCGGTGCCAGCGAGAACCCCTCAGACCTCTCCGACGTGGTGGGCGAGTACAGCCGCGCTGACATCAAGCAGACGCAAGAAGCCATTCGCGCCGCGGCCGATGCTCGCGGTGCGTGGGGCGGCAGCACACCGCAGCGGCGCGCCGATGCGCTCGACCAGATCGGCAGCGAGATCATCGCCCGCAAAGATGAGCTGGGCGAGCTGCTGGCCCGCGAAGAGGGCAAGACCTTGCCCGAAGCGATTGGCGAGACCGTGCGCGCCGGCAACATCTTCAAGTTCTTCGCTGGTGAGTCGCTGCGCATCGGTGGCGAGCGCATGGCCTCGGTGCGCCCGGGTGTCGACGTGGAGGTGAGCCGCGAGCCGGTGGGCGTGGTCGGCATCATCGCGCCGTGGAATTTTCCGTTCGCGATCCCCGCATGGAAGATCGCACCCGCGCTGGCCTACGGCAACACCGTCGTCTTCAAGCCGGCCGAGCTGGTGACCGCCTGCGCCTGGGCGCTGGCCGAGATCATCAGCCGCGCGGGCTTGCCGGCGGGCGTGTTCAACCTGGTGATGGGCAGCGGCCGGCAAGTGGGCCAGGCGCTGGTCGACAGCGCGCAGGTTGACGCCATCAGCTTCACCGGCTCAGTGGCCACCGGCGAACAGATCCTCAAGGCCGCGGCCGCACGCCGTGCCAAGGTGCAATTGGAGATGGGCGGGAAGAACCCGCTCATCGTGCTGAACGACGCCGACATGGAGCAGGCCGTCGAGTGCGCCGTGCAGGGCGCGTATTTCTCCACCGGCCAGCGTTGCACGGCGTCGAGCCGCTTCA
>JACMKJ010000299.1 GCA_014380155.1 Rhizobacter sp.
CTGGCGCTGACCAGCCATGCGCTGACCGGCGACATCGTCACCGACCGTGCCGCCGCGCAGCAGACGGCGATGAAGCTGGTCGAGTTGTTCAAGCGCCAGGGCTATCAGGAAAACTATGTCAACGGCAACTTCGACGACTACGTGGCCATCGGCATCGGCAAGACGCCGATGGCCTTCATCTACGAGAACCAGCTCGTGAATTACGCGTTGGAGAAGAAAGGCGTAGGCGCCGACATGGTGCTGCTCTACCCGCAGCCGACCATCGTCAACAAGGTGGTGTTCATCGCAGCGAGCGAGCGCGCCAAGGCCCTGGCCGACCTGCTGGCGCGCAACGCCGAGCTGCAGCGCATCGCAGTGTCTTACGGCTTCCGGGTGGCCGATACCAGCGTCTTCATGCAGGCCGTCAAACCCACCGGCCTGGCGGTGGAAGAGCGCATCACCCAGGTGATCGACCCGCCCTCGTTCGACCTCATGGCCGAGATGATCGAGGTGGTGACCAAGGAGATGGCGCAATGAAGCTCGTTCTGAGGGGCCTCGCGGCCGTTGTGGTGGTGGCCCTGGCTGCCTGCAGCAAGAAAGAAGCCGATGCGCCGCCAGCGGCGGATGCGCCCGTGTTCTCGGTGCTTGCCACCAGCGACCTGAAAGACGCACAGCCCCTGGAGGCCATGGTCGAAAAGGCGACGGGCGTGAAGCTGCGTTTCACCTTCGGCGGCACCATGGAGAGCACCGAGGCCGTGGCCAGTGGTGCAACGCCTGCGCACGCCGCCTGGTTCGCCAACGCCAAGTATTTGCTGAGCGACCCCACCGGCCAGAGCCGCGTGAAGCTGCAAGACAAGATCATGCTGTCGCCGATCACCGTCGGCGTGAGCCAGACCGCGGCCAAACGCCTGGGCTGGGACGATCCGGCCGTGGCTGTCAAGGTGAGCTGGAAAGAGATCACCCAGGCCGCGTCGCAAGGCAAGCTGGTCTATGCCTTGTCCAACCCTGCCACCTCGAACCAGGGCTTCATGGCGCTGATGGGCGTGGTGGCGGCGGCCAACAACAAGTCCGAAGCCTTGACCGCGGCCGACGTCGACCGCGGCGCCATCGCCGGCTTCCTGAAGGGCTACAAGCTGGTCGGCGACAACTCCACCTACCTGGCCGAAAAGTTCATCGAACAGCAAGGCTCGCAACCCGGCCAGGTCAACAGCTTCATCAACTACGAAAGCTGGCTGCTCTCGCTCAACAACGGCGGCAAGCTGCGCGAGAAGCTGGTGCTCGTGTACCCCCACGAAGGTGTGGCCACCGCCGACTACCCCTTCATGCTGTTGAAGGACGAACGCCGCGCCGACTACCAGAAGGTCGTGGCTTACCTGAAGAGCACTGATGCGCAGCAGTGGCTGGCCCGCCAGACCCTGCGCCGACCCATCAACAGCGAGGTGATGGCCTCGGTCGGCGACCTTTTCCCCAAAGAAGGCATGCGTGTCGAGCTGCCGTTTTCGCCCGACCGGCAGTTGGCCGATGGCCTGATCGACGCTTACCTCAACGAATTTCGCCGCCCGATTGCGAGCACCTTTGTGCTCGACACCAGCGGCAGCATGGAGGGCAACGGCCGGCGTGCGCAGTTGGTCCAGGCGCTGCACTACGTGGCGGGGGCCGACAGCTCGCTCACCGGCCGCCTGGCCAAGCTCACCGACCGCGAGCGGGTGTGGATGCTGCCGTTCTCCGACCAACCCTGGCGCATGACCTACTTCGAGCTGCCCGCGGGTCGCACGCAGGCGCGTGGCGTGCAGGTGCAAGAAGATTCGGCGGTCAAGCAGGCCATGCTGGCCGACGTGCGCGCTTATGCCGACGGTTTGCGCATGACGGGTGGTACCGCGTTGTATGACAGCGTGCTGGCCGCGTTGCGGCACATGCTGGAGCAGAAGGCGAAGAACCCGAACTACCAATATTCGGTGGTGGCGTTCACCGATGGCGAAAACACCAAGGGGCGCAGCTTGCAGCAATTTCAGCAGGCCTATGCGGCACTGCCTGAGGACGTGCGCGGGATCCCGGTGTTCATGGTCTTGTTTGGCGAGGCCAAGGAGGCGGATCTGAAGGCGCTGGTGCAGACGACGGGGGGCAAGGTGTTTGATGCGCGCAAGACGCCTTTGTATGCGGTGTTCAAGGACATTCGCGCCTACCAATGATGGATAAGCTGCTCCGTGTGCTTTTGAGCCCCGCCAACTGGTGCGGGCTCGGCCTCGCTACTGCCGTGCTCATCCTGAAAGCCCTGAACCTCATCGGCTTCGCCGGCCTGCCACTCGCCGCATTCGGCTACGCCGCCGGCTTCGTCGCAGGCGGCCTGTGGATCGGCTTCCCCAAGCTCGCCGGGCCGATGTGGGAAGACGCACTCGAGTTCACCGATGAAGGGGATGCCCGCGAGGCCATGAACCGCGCCCTCAGCGGCGTGCGCGGGCTGGTCGAATACAACCCCGAGAACCGCCTGCCCGCCAGCTTGCAAGCCAAGGCGCTGGAGCTGTGCAAAGCGTTGGAAAGCCTGCTCGCTCAATGGGAGCGCAGCAAGGGTGCGCTGTCGCTGCAAGAAGGTTTTCACGCCAGGCACATCGCCATCTCGTACCTGCCCGACGCGCTGAAGGCCTACCTCTCGATCCCCGCCCAGTACGCCAGCACGCGGGTGTTGCACGACGGCAAGACGGCGCAAGAGATTTTTCGCGACACGCTGGTCGAACTCGAAGGCAAGGTCAAACAACTGGCCGACGACCTGGCCGGGCAGGATGCGCACGCCTTCCTTGTGCACTCGCGCTTCTTGCACGACAAGTTTGGCAAGCCCACGCTGCTGCAAGCACCCGATACCCCATCTCCCCAGGAGGCCCCCGATGCCAAACTTTGACGACACCCCCACCGTCGCGACGCCGATGACTCCCAACTTTCAGCTCACCCCGCCGGAAGTCATCACCCCAGTGCCCGTGGAAGCCACGCGGACCGCTGTGCCGCTGAAGCCCGCCACCGCCAGCGCGGTCGACGACCAGGTCACCCGCTTCATCGACGCGCTGATGACCGAAGACGTGCACAGCACCGCCTTCAAGAACAAGCTCGACAGCGCCTTTGCACTCGGGCGCGAAGAGATCTCCAACGCCGCCGGGCTGATGCAGGGCCGCTTCCTGCAGCGCAATTTCATCGGCGCCGAAGAGACTGCGGCCTACAAGGCGATTGGCGAAATTCGCGGCCACCTCGACAAGCTGAATCCCGGCAACGAGGGCGACCTGCTGGCGCCGAACAAGATCCTCGGCATCATTCCGTTCGGCAACAAGCTCAAGGCCTACTTCCGCAAGTTCGAGAGCGCGGGCTCGCAGCTGCAAAAGTCGATGAGCCAGCTGTACGAGGCGCGCGACGATGTACAGAAAGACATCGTCGACATCGAAGCCACGCGTGCCAAGCTGTGGGAGGCCATGCAGCAGCTCGCCGCCGCTGCCCATTTCGCCACCACGCTCGACGCCAAACTGGCTGAGCGCGTGAACGCGCTGCAAGCCACCGACCCGCAGCGCGCCACTGCCTTGCAGCAAGAGGTGCTGTTCTACGCGCGGCAAAACCTGGCTGACATCCTCACCCAGCAGGCGGTGTGCGTGAACGGCTACCTCGCACTCGACGTGCTCAAGAAAACCGGCCGCGAGATGATGAACGGCTGCAGCCGCGTGGCCACCACCGGCATGAGCGCGCTGGCCGTGGCGCAGACGGTGGCGCGTGCCACCGGCAACCAGATTCAGGTGATGGAGATGCTGCAAGGCGTCAACGCCACCATCGGCAACCTGATCACCGAAACCGGCAAGCAGCTCAACGCCCACGTCGACGCCACCGCGCAATTTGCGAGCAACCCGATGATCGGCATCGACAAGATCAAGGAGATGTTCGACCAGACCTTCAAGGCCATGGACGCGATGGACACCTTTCGAGCCAAGGCGATCGACGTGATGGGCCAGAACAACGCCATCATGGCCGAGCAGCTCACCCGCAGCGAGCAGTACATCGACCGCGTGCGCCAGCAACAGGCGCGTGAGGCCGGCAAGGCGCAGATTCAAGGCCCGGTGGCCTTGTGATCCCGTCATTCCCGCGCAGGCGGGGATGACGGCGGTGCTCACATCAGCAGGTGCTCACCCGCGTTGTCGCCACCCAGAATCACATAGTTGACCTTGCGGATGTCGGCCAGGCGCGTGCCGCCGGCGTAGCTGATCGAACTCTGCACGTCTTCGCGCATCTCGCGCAGCGTGTCGGCAAGCTTGCCCTTGATGGGCTCCAGGATGCGCTTGCCTTCGACGTGTTTGTACTCGCCCTTGTTGAAGTCGCTGGCCGAGCCGTAATACTCCTTGAAGAGCTTGCCGTCGACCTCGACCGTCTGGCCTGGTGACTCTTCGTGCCCGGCGAAGAGCGAGCCGATCATCACCATCGCCGCTCCGAAGCGCACGCTCTTGGCGATGTCGCCATGGTCACGAATGCCGCCGTCGGCAATGATGGGCTTGGTGGCCACACGCGCACACCACTTGAGCGCGCTCAGCTGCCACCCGCCGGTGCCAAACCCCGTCTTGAGCTTGGTGATGCACACCTTGCCCGGGCCCACGCCCACCTTGGTCGCGTCCGCGCCCCAGGTTTCCAGATCGATCACCGCTTCCGGCGTGGCCACGTTGCCCGCGATCACGAACGACGAAGGCAGTTTGTCCTTCAGGTAGCCGATCATGTTCTTCACGCTGTCGGCGTGGCCATGTGCGATGTCGATGGTGATGTACTCCGGCGCCAGTCCCTCGGCCACCAGTTGGTCCACCGTGGCGTAGTCGGGCGTCTTCACACCCAGCGAGATCGAGGCATACACGCCCTGGGCGCGCGCATCGCGCACGAACTGCAGGTTGTCCAGATCGAAGCGGTGCATCACGTAAAAGTAGCCGTGCCTGGCCAGCCAG
>JACMKJ010000300.1 GCA_014380155.1 Rhizobacter sp.
CACAGGTTGACGGAAATCGTCACGCGCCCAACTTGTCAAGGTCTGCGCACGGCGGGCATTCGGCTTCATCACTCCCCAGCGTTGCCCAGCTGAGTCGCGCATCAGCGGCATAATTCTCCGAGGACTTCCCCATGATCAACATTCTTGAACAACATCGAGATGAGGTCGCCGCACTGTGCCGGCGTGTCGGCACCCGTCGGTTGCATGCCTTCGGCTCTGCCGTACGTGCAGACTTCATTCCCGAGACGAGTGACCTCGACTTTCTGGTCGAGTTCGACGAGGTGTCGCCGGCCGACTATGCCCAAGCCTATTTCGTCTTGAAGGAAGGCCTTGAGGCCTTGTTTGGCCGCCCTGTTGACTTGGTCACCGAGAGCGGTTTGGCCAACCCATATTTTCGTGACCGCATCGCGGCCGAGCGTCAGACGATGTATGCACGCTGACGCACGAAAACTCCTGTGGGATGCACAAGCCGCCGCCGAACGTGTGGCCCGCTTCACCATCGGCAAGACTTTCGCCGAGTACAACTCAGATGAATTTCTGCGCTCCGCAGTCGAGCGCCAGTTTGAGATCATCGGCGAAGCTCTGAATCAGTTGAAGCGTGTGGACCCAGCGACAGCTGCTTCAATTGCCGAGTTACCGCGCATCGTGTCGTTTCGCAACATCCTGATCCACGGCTATGCGAGCGTTGACAACCGCCTGGTGTGGGGCGTGGTCGAAACTCAGCTTGGTTCATTGCGCACAACGCTCGGTCTGATGTTGGCCAGCCCGTGACCTTCGCATCGCCCGACGCCCCTTAGCTACGCGGTACTGTGCGCACCCTTCGACAAGCTCAGGGCGAACGGTCTCTGGCTGAGGCCTGTCACCAATCAAGACGCGGCTTGCGTTGAACAACTCGGCAAACTCTTTGGAGTCGCGGTTCAGCATCGGGGAATGCCTGCATGCGCAAGGCCTCGACAGCCGCAATGCGTTCTGCCATGGGGCGCGCCAGCCAATAGGCCAGATTGGCTGCTTGCCGCTGCCGATTGGAGACGCGCCGGATCGTGCGGATCATGGGTCAATTGTCGTTGGCGAAGCTCGTTCCACGTAGACGCCTGCGGGCCAGGTCACTCCAATTGCAAGACCTGCCCCGCTTGGAGCGCACTCACACGATGCGCCGTGCTCAACGCCCCCACCTCGGCCATCACCGCACACACCTCACCCGGCTTGATGTGCGTGATGTGCACGTTGACGCTGCCTTGCAACTGGTTCAGCTCCAGGCCCAGCTTTTTCGGGCACAGGTGCTGGCTCAGTTGCGCCAGTTCGCACTCTTCATTGCTGAAAGCTGTCTCAATCACGAGGTGGGTCACCTTCATGCTCGACAAGCGTGCCCACAGGGCCGGGTTGGGGCCGGTGTCGCCGGTGTAGACCCACCAACCGTCGCGGCCTTGCAGGGCAAAACCGACCGCCGGCACCGTGTGCGTGGCACTCAGCACTTCAAAATGCTTGCCACCCAACTGGAGCTGCTCTCCCAGAGTGAAGGGCACAAGCTGCAACACCGGTTTGTCGGCATGCGGCAAGCGGGTGAAGTCTGGCCAGATCACGCCATTGAAGATGTGCTTTCGCAAGGCCTCCAGCGTGTCTGGCAGGGCATGTACCTGGATCGGCCCGCGGCCCTGCGCGGCGCGCAGGCGCATCACGCTGTCGGCCAGCAGGCCGATGGCCAGGATGTGGTCGAGGTGGGAATGGCTGATCAGAATGTGGTCGATCTGCGCCAACGCTTCCAGGGGCAGATCGCCAACCCCAGTTCCGGCATCGACCAGCACATCGTGGTCGACCAGGAACGAGGTGGTTCGACTGCCTTCGGCAATGGCGCCGGAGCAGCCGAGAACGCGAATTTTCATGGGTCTGAGAAGGGGCTGTGCCGCAATTTGGCGCGAAGGAAGCGCTGCGACTCAATGCTGAGGGCGTCACCCTGCGACTGCAAGGTGCCAAAGTCGCACTTCACCGTGAAAGCGTCACCGCAGTGACACCCGCAAGCCCCTGGCGTGAAAAGCGTCACGCCCGCCAGAGAGCCGCTCAGACCTGGATGAACTGCATCTGGGTGCCGGCGAGTTCGATCACGTCGCCGTTCTTCAGATGCAAGGTGTCGCCCACCAGTGGGTTGCCGTTGATGGTGGGGCGGTTGGCGCCTTCCACGTGGGCAAACACATACCCGCCCGGGCGCTTGGTGATGGAGGCTACCTGGACGCCGGGCTTGCCTACCGTCGTGACCACCTTGGTGAGCGCGACTTCACGGCCTGCCGCAGCGCCATTCAGCACTTTGATCGTGCCGGGAATCACGGCCTGGCCCAGCCCGCCAAACCCGGAACTCGGGCCACCCTGGGCCGAGGTGTGGGCAAAGCCGTGGCTGTAGCTCGCAGGCGCCGGAGCGCCCTGCTTCATGATCATGGTCTTTTCGTAGTCAGTACCGTCGTCCACGAGGTACTTGATCTTGTACTTGCCGATCTCGACCGTGTCGTTGTGGCTCAGCAACTGCTTCTTCACGGCCTTGCCGTTGATGTACGTGCCGTTGGTGCTGTTCAGGTCTTCGATGAAGACGTCGGTGCCCACCATTTGCAGCACGGCGTGCTCGCCGCTGACCGCCAGGTTGTCGATCACGATGTCGTTGTAAGGCCTGCGGCCGAGGGTCGTCTTGTCCTTGGTGATCTGCACTTCCTTGATCACCACACCGTCGAGCGATACGACCAGCTTGCCCATGCTTGACCTCAGTCTCTTATCTGTTTCTTGGCCCACTTGGCGGCCGAAAATGGCGGTGTTGCCAACCTAGCGCCTGAACGGCCACCATGAACGGGGCGGGCTGCTTTGCCCCCGCACCCGCACCAACACCACCGCGATATTATCCTTTCCACCGGCGTCATTGGCTGCGTCAATCAGCCCTGCGCCCGCCTCTTCCAGCGAATCGTGCGCCTGCAACACTTGTGCGATGCCGTCGTCGTCCAGCATGTCTGACAAGCCGTCGGAGCACAACAGGTAAATGTCCCCCGGCATGATGTCGTGCAGGTGGGTCTCGAGCAGCACGGTGTCTTCGACACCCACCGCGCGGGTCACCAGGTTCTTGTTGGTGGAGAACGCCGCCTGCTCGGGGGTGATGAGGCCGGAGTCGATCTGCTCTTGCAACAACGAGTGGTCATGGGTGATCTGCACCAGCCGACCACCGCGGAAGCGGTAACCACGTGAATCACCCACGTGACCCATCAGCAGGCGGCCGTCTCGGAACGCGCCCACCACGAGCGTGGTGCCCATGCCGGCGTATTGGGGGTTGGAATTGGCGGCGTTGAAGATGGCGCGGTTGGCGTTGTCGACGCAGATGTCCATCGCGCGGCGAACATCGGTGTCTGAGGCATTGCCAGAGGCTTCTTGCAGCCAGCGCCCGAGCTCGGTCTTGATGAACGAGGTGGCCATGCCGCTGGCCACTTCACCTGCGTTGTAGCCGCCCATGCCGTCGGCCAGCACAACGAGCCCGGCGGCCTCTTGAACAGCGATTGAATCTTCGTTGTTATTGCGAGCGCGGCCGGTGTCCGTGGCACTGAAGAACTCTAGCGACATGGCGGTGGCGAGCGCGGGGAGATTCATCGAGCTTTCATACCCATCAGAGGCTGGAATTGTGCCCTGTATCGGCACGCTCCATTTTCACCGTCGCCGCGAATCCGCTGGAATCGGGGGGGGCAGCGACAGCATCCACAGGCTTGGGCTGCGCACCTGCAGCCTGCAGGCGGGCGGCCACCGCCCGCAGGTCAGCCGCCAGCTGCTGGCCGCTGGGGTAGCGGGCTTCGGGGCGTTTTTCGAGCGCCAGCGCCACGACACGGGCCAGGCCTTCAGGCAGATCGGGGCGCAGGCTGCGCACGTCGGGCGCGGGGTCGTTGGCGATCTGGTGCATGAGCGTGGCCATCGAGTCCGAGCGGTGCGGCAGGCGGCCGGTGAGCAGCTGAAACAACAGCACGCCCAGCGAGTAGAGGTCACTGCGGCCGTCGACGCGGCGGCCCGCCATCTGCTCAGGCGACATGAACGACGGTGTGCCTAACACCATGCCTGTGCGGGTGCGCGCCGAGTCGGCCACGCGGGCGATGCCGAAGTCGGTGACCTTCACCGCGTCACCCGACAGATCAACCATCACGTTGGCCGGCTTGATGTCGCGGTGCACCACCCCCTGGCTGTGCGCGTAGGCCAACGCATCGGCGATGCGGGCGACCACGTTGAGTACGGTCACCACCGGCAACAGCCTGGGCGCCTGGGTGTAGGCCTGCAGGTCGTCGCCCTTGAGGTACTCCATGGCGATGTAGGCCAGCTCCTGGTCTTCACCGGCGTCGAAGATGGTCACGATGTCGGGGTGCTGCAGCCGGCCGGCGGTTTCGGCTTCGCGGAAAAAGCGCTCGCGCGCCTCCACCAACTCGTCACCCGCAAACTCGCGGCTCAGGGCCATGGTCTTGATGGCGACCTGGCGGCCGATCTTCGGATCGCGCCCGAGGTAGACCGCCCCCATGGCGCCTCGGCCTAGCTCTCGCTCGATGCGGTAGCGCCCGAGGGTGGCGCGATCAGGCAGGCCGGCGCCAGCAGGTCGTTGGGGCTGGATGACAGGGGGTGTGGCGGCCGCGCGTTGCGCCGTGGGCAGCCGGGGCAGGCGCTGGCCCAGCACCCAGCCGATGTGGCCGAAGATCAAGGCCAGCACGACGGGGAAGACCCAACCCATCGGCACCGACAACTGCCACCACAACAAGCTGCCCACCGCGATCACACTGCTGGCGAGGATCACAGACGTGGCGATGGCAGCTTCGCGGCGCAAACGTGGCAGCAGCCAGCCCAGTTCGCCAAGCACCAGCAATAGGGCCAGCGCGCTCAGCGCCCAGCCGGTTCCCGTCGTTCGGAAGAGGTGCTCCGTGATGCCCAAACCCGTTGCCTCACCTAGCCGCATGGAGCCGGCACGGTATCACAGGCCCACCGGAAATCAGGCGGTTTTGCTGCGCCGCATCCTGATCACCACGCCGATCAACCAGACCAGGGCCGCGCCCGCCGCACCCACCGCGTAACGCAACCAGTCATCGCCGGGCACATGAGGCGCCACCGCAGGGTCGGTGATGGCCATGGTGCCGGCTATCCAGCCGAGCAACATCCCGCCCAGCGTGATGATGAGCGGGAAGCGGTCCATCAGCTTGATCACCAACTGGCTGCCCCACACGATGATGGGGATGCTGACCAAGAGGCCGAAGATCACCAGCGGCATCTGATGGTCACCACCAGCCGCCTGGGCGGCGCCGGCGATGGCGATCACGTTGTCGAGGCTCATCACGAAGTCGGCAATGATCACGGTCTTGACCGCGGCCCACAGCTTGTCGCTGGCCTGGATATTCGCGTGGCCTTCTTCGTGATCGGGCACGAGCAGCTTGACGCCGATCCACAGCAGCAGCGCCGCGCCGACCAGCTTGAGGTAAGGAATGGCCAGCAGCGTCAGCGCAAAGAAGATCAGCACCACCCGCAGGACGATGGCTCCGGCGGTGCCCCACAGGATGCCCTGGGTGCGCTGCTTGGGCGGCAGCTGGCGGCAGGCCAGCGCAATCACCACGGCGTTGTCGCCACCCAGCAGGATGTCGATCATGATGATCTGGCCGACTGCGATCCAGAACTCTGGCGTCATGAACTGTTCCATCTGCGGATCTTTCTCGTTTTGGCGGTCGAAATTGTAGAAGCCGGCTCACGGTTTCAGGGTGCGTGGAACTACGTGGCCCATCAGCAAAAAGGCCGCGCGAGCAGCGCGGCCTCATGGGCTTCAGTCGGGTTGCTCGGTCAGATCAGGCCCTTCAGCAGCTTGCCCATCTCGGACGGATTGCGCGTCACCGTGAAGCCGCACTCTTCCATGATGGCGAGCTTGGCATCGGCCGTGTCGGCACCGCCCGAGATCAGCGCGCCGGCGTGGCCCATGCGCTTGCCGGGGGGCGCGGTCACACCAGCGATGAAGCCGACGATGGGCTTCTTCATGTTGGCCTGGCACCAGCGCGCGGCTTCGGCTTCATCGGGGCCGCCGATCTCGCCGATCATGATGACTGCGTCGGTCTCGGGATCGTCGTTGAAGAGCTGCATCACGTCGATGTGCTTCAGCCCGTTGATCGGGTCGCCGCCAATGCCGACCGCGCTCGATTGGCCGAGGCCGATCTCGGTCAGCTGCGCGACGGCTTCATAGGTCAGCGTACCGGAGCGGCTGACCACGCCGATACGGCCCTTGCGGTGGATGTGGCCCGGCATGATGCCGATCTTGATCTCGTCGGGTGTGATGAGGCCGGGGCAGTTGGGGCCCAGCAGCAGCGTCTTCTTGCCGCCCTTGGCTTCTTTCTGCTTCATCTTGTTGCGCACTTCCAGCATGTCTTTGATGGGAATGCCTTCGGTGATGCAGATGGCCAGGTCGAGGTCGGCCTCGACGGCTTCCCAGATGGCTGCAGCGGCGCCTGCGGGTGGCACGTAGATCACGCTGACGGTGGCGCCGGTGTTCTTGGCAGCGTCTTTCACGCTTGCGTAAATGGGAATGCCTTCGAAGTCTTCGCCGGCTTTCTTGG
>JACMKJ010000301.1 GCA_014380155.1 Rhizobacter sp.
GCGGCACCACGTGGCGCGCACCGGCCAGCACGTGCGGCAGGCTGTAGAGGCCGGCGCCGTGCGACATGGGCGCGGCGTACAGCGCCGCGTCGTCGGGGTGCACCGTGTCGACGTCGCTGAAGTAGCACAGCGTCATCGTCATCAGGTTGCGGTGCGTGATCATCACGCCCTTGGGCCGGCCGGTGGTGCCCGAGGTGTAGAAGAGCCAGGCCAGGTCGTTGCCACTGCGCTCGACGGGTGCGGCGAGTGGCTCGCCATGTAGCAAGGCCTCGTAGGTCGGTTGCTCGACGAAGACCAGCTCGCGCAGTGTCGAGGTAGGTGCGTCGAGGCTCGCGAGTGCAGGGCCGATGTCTTGCGTGGTGAAGGCCAGCGATGCCTGGCTGTGCGCGAGGATGTAGTCGGCCTCGCGTGGGTGCAGCTTGGGGTTGATGGGCACCACGGCCAGCCCGGCCCACCAGCAGCCGAACAGGATCTCCAGCACGGCAGGGTGGTTGCTCATGAAGAGGCCGACACGGTCGCCGGGTTGCAGCGCGTGCTGTTCGCGCATTGATCGGGCCAGCGTGGCCGCGCGCGTGGCCAGCGTCGCGTAGTCGAACAGCAGCTCGGTGCCAAGGTAGACGGCCGGGCGATCGCCGGCGGTGCGGGCGCTGCGCAGCAACAAGTCGGCGAGATTCATCCCCGGAGCGTACGAGCCGCATCGGGCGGCCCGCAAGATGCGCAACTACATCAGGGTTAGCCCCGAGCCTGCCCGCGCCTCAGCAGGGCGTGCAGCGCAATCGCACCGAAGGTCGCGGTGCCGATGCCGCCCAGCGCCCAGCCGCCAAACTTGAGCGTGAAGTCTCCGGTGCCGAGGATCAGCGTGACGGCGGCGACGATCAGGTTGGTGTTGTCGGAGAAGTCGACCCGGTTGTCGACCCAGGTCTTGGCGCCGGCCACCGCGATCAAACCGAACACCACGATGCTCACGCCGCCCATCACCGCCAGCGGAATGGTCTGGATCAGCGCGCCGAACTTGGAGCTGAAGCCGAGCACCACCGCGATCAGCGCGGCCACCAAGAACATGGCGGTCGAGTAGATCTTGGTGGCCGCCATCACGCCGATGTTTTCGGCGTAGGTGGTGACGCCGGTGCCGCCGGCCGAGCCGCTGACCATGGTGGCGATGCCGTCACCGACGAACGCGCGGCCGAGGTAGGGGTTGAGGTAGCGCCCGGTCATCGCGCTCACTGCATCCAGCTGTCGAAGTTGGTGGGCGCCATGTTTTTGATCGGCACGCTCGCGAGGTTGAGGCCGATCACGGCGACGACTGCGCCGGTCACCACCGGCGGTGTGTACGCGACGATCACGCCGATCAGCGTGTAGAGCGCACCGCAGAAGATGATGCCGCCCAGCGCCACGCCGAGGTTGGCGTTGGGGCCCTGCCCGCCGTAGCCGCTGGCGGCAATCACCACGCCGATGAAGGCGAAGCTGGAACCGAGGTAGCTGGGCGCCTGGCCTTTGACGATGGCAAAGAAGATCAGCGTGCCGACACCGCTCATCAGGATGGCCACGTTGGGGTCGAAGCCCATCAGCAGCGGCGCCAGCACCGTGGCGCCAAACATCGCGATCACGTGCTGAACGCCCATCGCAAAGGTTTGCGGCCAGGGCAGGCGCTCGTCGGGCGCGAGCACCACACCGGGGACGGGGCGCTTGACGCGCCATGCGGAGAAATAGCTCATGGGAGGCTCCTCCTGCCGTTGCGCGCGCAGTGTAGGAGCCGGTGGCTACGGCGTCTTTCGGGGTGACGCCAAGGCTTCTCGAAGGAAGTGAAAAAAGGAGGGAAGCGGGACATTGGCCGGGAGCTCGCTCTCATCCACCCCGGTGTGCCCGCTTCCCTTTGGACGTCACATGCGTCGAGAAACCTTTGTCGATTCAGCGGCCGTTGCGTGCAGGTGCAGACACCTGGCCCGGCGGCGGGAACAGAGACAGCTGGGCCGGTGTGCGGCTCGGCTGCAAAACCTTGAACGAACGATCCCCGGGCAGCGTGGCCCAGCCGGAGTCTTGGGCCGGCTGCCTCTGGGTGAGTCTTTCGATGTGAGGGGTCGTCGTCGGGCGTGCGACGGAGCGCGCGTTCATGGCCGCGTGCTCAGTGGCCGACCAGCCAGCGGCTGGGGGCAAATTCGGAGGGGCGCACGGCCAGGGACTGTGCGGCGGGAGGTGCCAGCACGCTGGCGGCGCGGCTGAGCCAGCTGGTGAGGTTGCCCTGGCTCGGCGAGGCCGGTTGCGCGAGGCGCAGCATCGA
>JACMKJ010000021.1 GCA_014380155.1 Rhizobacter sp.
GCAGCGATGAGAAAGGCCTGTACGGTGCGCCACACGGTGACGAGAAAGTCGCCGAGCAGCGCACCGCCGAAAAGCCCGACCACCAGCGTCTCGAGCGTGGCCAGCGGCGGCGGCAGCAGGATGGGGCGAATGAGGCCGGCACGCACGACGATGTCCCAGACGATGAAAAGAACGATTGGGCCGATGGCGGGCAGCATCGTCAGCCAGGGTGAGGTCTTGGGCGGTGCGCTGCTGTGCGTGGGATTGGCCGCCGCCCAGGGTGCCGGCACGGCCAGTTTCAGGGGCGCCTTGGTCAGGGTCGCGCCTTCGGCAACGCCGGCGTCGGCCTCGTCTCTTGGGGTGACGACCGACGGGGCGGGGGTGGTTGCGGGGAGGCTCATGGCGTCAATCCCCTCAGCCCTTGAAGAGCAGCGAATCCACCGAAAGCTTCTTCTCGAAGACGCCCTTTTCGGTGAAAAGGTCGAAGAACTTCTGGAACGCCGCCACGTCGGCGGGCTTGAACTCGTTGTAGAGCATGTAGCTGGCCAGCGGCACCTCGCCCGTGAGCGGCCCTTCGATGGCGGTGTAGCCCTTCAGGTACTGACGCGCCTCGGCCGGCTGCTGGCGCACAAGCGCGATCCCCTTGGCGTAGGCTGCGATGTACTTCTTGGTGGGCTCGGGGTTCTTGTTGATGAACTCGGTGGTGAGCGTGGCCGAACCGCCGTGCCACGGCGCGTTGGCATCGCCCAGGATGTACTTCGCGATGACGCCAGCCTCCAGCATGCGCGTGGTGCCGTTGAGGCGGCCGATGGTGCCGGTGGGCTCCAGCGTGTAGACGCCATCCACCTGACCCGCAGCGAGCGCCGCCACGTGCTGGCCGATGGGCAGCTCGATGACGGTGGTGCCGGCTGCACCCGCGCGCTCGAGCACGGTCAGGGCCAGGGTCTTGTTCTGGATGCCGGGCCCCGAGCCCACACGCTTGCCCTTGAGATCGGCAATGGTCTTGAAGGCGCTGTCCTTGGCCACTAGGAACTGGTCGAGCACGTAGCGCGCATTGCTCGGGTTGGTGGCGATGATCTTGAACAACCCTGGCGAGGCGATTTCGCCCACGCCCAGATTGCCCGAGCCGGTGCCGTTGGAGCTGCCGTCGGAACGGCCTGCCAGCATGGCTTCCATCACTTGTTGCGCGCCGGCAAATTTCAGCGGCTCGACATCCAGGCCTGCCTCCTTGAAGTAGCCCTTCTCGACTGCGGCGTAGAAAGGCAAGCCCGCAGCCACCGGCCAGTAGCCGATGCGGATCTTGGGCCCGGCCTGGGCACGCAGCAGCGCGGGCGCACCTAGCGTGGCGGCAGTGAGGCTGCCGATCACGAGCTGGCGGCGGCGTGTGTGTGGCAGGCTCAGGGCAGTGGTGGAGGATCGGCTGGGCGAGGTCATCGGTGGCTCCTGGCAGGTGAAGAGGGGTGAAGCTCGAGTTCAGGCCCGGGCGGGGGGGGGGTTGGGAACGAGGGACTGCATGAAGGCGCGCCAGCCCCCGAAAGCGCTCACGTCGGGAGCGGCTTGCAAGGCGTGGCTCTCGCAGAGAAACCCGTGCACGGTGCTGCCGTCGGCCAGCTCCAGGCTGCCCAGGCCCAGCGGCGCCGCAACAAGGGCGAGGAATGAACCGACGTGTTCGAGGGGCAGCTCCCAGACCTCGACCGCGATGGCGTGGCCGCCCTCCCCCGCCGCACAGCGCTGCAGGCCGGGCTTGGGAGGTGTCGTGCCGGGCAGCGCGTGCAGGCGGTAGTGCGGGGCGGTGGTGGTTGCGCGCAGCAGGCGTGCACCGCGTTCGGTGAGCTGGCTGTTCAGCGGCATGCCCGAAAGATGCGCGCCCACCACCGCGATCGGCAGGCAGCGGTGCACGGCCGGAGCGC
>JACMKJ010000302.1 GCA_014380155.1 Rhizobacter sp.
CCGCCCGCCACGCCTTCCACCAGCGTGGTGGCGCGGCCGGCCAGGCCACCACCACCAGTGTTGCGGCTGTAGGTGGCTGTGTTGATGCCACCGCTGCCGCCAGCGGCGTTGGAAGTGATCATGGCGCGATCGGGCGTGCCCTGGTCGGTGCCGGCGCCCACGCCCACACCCACACCTGCACCCACACCAGGACCTTGTTTGACGGGGGCCAACTGCACCGCTGTCGGCGCACCTCGCATTTCGGCCAAGGTGTCCTTCATCGCCAGCAGGCCCACACCTGCGGCCTTGCGTCGTGCGCCTTCGACCTCGCCCGGCGGCCGGTTCGGCTGCGGCACACGAGCCTCGGGCACGGGCGCGGCCTTCTTGAGCGGTTCGTTCTTCACCGGCTCGGGCGTGCCCGGTGCCTTGGTGTCTTGTTCCTTGGTGACTTCGGGCTGCTTGACCACGGGTTTGGGCGGCGGCTCGCGCTGCTCGATCAACAGCTTGGCCAAGCGCGGAGACAAGTCGGGCGGCGCGGCGCGGTCGACCTTCGGCGTGGGCATCAGCAGCAGGAACAGGCACACCACCGCGACGGCGATCAGCACCGTGTTGAGGATGCGCCGGTACCGCTTGTCGTCTTCTGGCACGCCGGCCCAAGCCAGCACCGACGGGCGGAAAGTGATTGCGTGAGACACACTGGCAGCGGCCATGGTCAGGTCTTCCTCTGCACGGCAAACGCGATTTCGGTGAAGTTCGCGCGGGCGCTGGTGTACATCACCTTGCGCAGCAGGCTGTAAGGCAAGGCCTTGTCACCCATGATGGTCACGGCCTTGGAGCTGCCGTCTTTGTCGGCGCCCACCACCTGGCGGCTGGCGAGCAGATCGAGCTCGGCCTTGAGGCCAGGGATCAGGTCGTCTTGCAGCGCGATGGCCTCGGCCACGCTCGCCACCTTGCGGCCATCAACCACGATGTCGGTGTCGCTCACCGCCACGACGATGGTCTGGCGCGGCGCCTTCTCGGCGGTCGAGATCGGCAGCTTGACGGCGCGTGCGTTGGTCAGCACCTCGATCCCGGTGCTCGACATCAGGAAGAAGATCAGGATGGTGAAGATGTCGATCAGCGCCACCAGGTTCATGTCGAGCCCGGACTGATTGCGCGCCTTGCGTTCGGCGCGCTTCTGAAGCGGGGTCAGTTTCATGCGATGCCCTTGCCTACTTTTTGACGACGCTCATCGGCGCATCGCCGATCGAGATGTCGGGGAACAGCTCGAAGCTCGGCGCCTTGGCTGCGGTGCCCGGCGGGCGAACTTCACGCAAGGTGTCCATCACCTGCACCAGCACGTCATACGCGGTGGTGGGCTGGGCCAGCACGCTGGCCGCCTTGGTGTTGGGGTACTTGGCCTTGATCTGCTGCAGGAGCGCCGAGAGACCGGCAAGGTCGTAACCCTGCGGCGTGTTGTTGAAGCGCTGGATCAAGCCGCCGATGCGGTCGCCGACCTCGATGGCGTCGGGCCGGATCACGATCTCGAGCTTGAGGTCGTCGACCTTCAGCTGCTCGGCGGCGCCGGAGTTCTTGGCCGGCAGCGACAGCTCGAGCACCGCAAGATGCGAAAACACCGCCGTGGACAGCAAGAAGGGCACGAGCACGACGATCACGTTGATGAACGCGGTGACCTCCAGGTGCGCCGCGTGCTTGGTGAGGCGCCGGACGGGCATGGTCAGGCCTCCCCGCTGTGAGCTTGTCGGCGCATGATCAACGCGCGCTGACTTGCTGCTCGGCCTTCAGGCGGCCGGTCACGTTCAGGAAGCTGATCTTCGCGGCTTCGAGCCCGTCGACGATCTCGCTGGTGCGCGCCTGCAAGAAGGCGTGGATCAGCAGGAAGGGAATGGCCACCGAAAGTGCAAACGCGGTGTTGTTCATGGCAATCGAGATCGAGGCCGACAACAGCTCGGCCTTCTCGGCCGGGTTGACTGCGGCCACCGCCGTGAAGCCCTTGATCAGGCCGATGATGGTGCCCAACAGGCCCACCAGGGTGATGACGTTGGCGAGCGTCGCGATGTAGTGGGTTCGCTTTTCAAGGCGCGGCACGATTTCCATCATGCCTTCTTCCATCGCGGCGTCGATGTCTTCGCGGCGGGCCGGGCTTTGCATGCGCTCCAGGCCGTTGGCCACGATCTTGCCGATGGCAGCGTCGGAGCCTGAGGCCACGCTGTGCACCTCTTTGAACTTGCCGCTTTGCAGCATGGGCAGCACCTTGGCCCATACCTTGCGGTTTTCGCTGCGCGCACGGCGCAGGAAGATGAATCGTTCAATGGCAATCGCCACGCCCACCGCCATGATCGCGATGCTGAAGTAGATGGCAACGCCGCTGTCCTGGAAGAACTTGATGGCGAAATCGAGGGCACTCATGGGGCTTCTCCTTAACGACTGATTCGAGGGTTTATTTGGGATTCACCGGCGCGGTCGGCGCTGGTTGAAGGGCGTCGGCAGCGGCCTTGGCCGCCACCAGTTGGGTGTCGTACTGAACCTGGCGGCGAAACACATCGCGGTCGATCGGCGCCAGCGCTTCGTCGAGCACGCTCGCCACAGGGCGGCCCGAGAGTTCGCTCGGCACCGGTTTCTTCCAGGGCACGATGTACAAAACCTTGGGCAGCTCGCGGTTGCCGATGATCTGCGTGCGGTCGATGTTGGCGCGGTCTTGCGCCAGCGCGGCGGCGCCGCACACCATCGCCGCAGCGGCGAGCAAGCCATGCAGGACGTGTTTCATTCCTTCTCCTTGCGCTCAGTGGCCGCGGTAGGCTGGGCCGCCTTGTTGCGGTTCTTCAGGTCGGCCACCCACTTGGTGACGGTCGCATCGCCGCCCGGCGTGAGCGCGAGGTAGCGATCGTATAACTCCAGCGCACGTTTGCCGTCCCACAAATACAGGTCGTTCAAGACGCCCAGGTTGAGCGTGGCGGTGGCGTAGTTGGGGTCGAGATCGATCGCGCGTTCGTAGGCCTCGCGGGCCTTGGCGAACTGCCCTTGCAGACGGTAGGTGATGCCCAACTGGTTGAAGTAAACCGGCTGGCGCGGGCTGGCTTTCACCGCCAGCTCCAGCTCGGCCACCGCTTCGGGCAGCTTGTTGGCCTGGCGGTAGATCACACCCAGGTTGGCGTGCGGGCCGCCGAGTTCAGGGTGGAGCTGGATTACCGACTTGAAGCCGCGCTCGGCTTCGTCCATTCGGCCGGCGCGCAGGGCGCGGCGGGCATCGTCGAACGCACGCTGCGCGGCGAGTGGCACGGCGGCAGCTTCGGGTTCAGTGGGCTTGGCGGCCGCAGCCGAAGCAGCAGGCGCGGGCGCAGCCACCGCTGATTTGGCCGCCACGGGCGTCGGGGCAACGGGTGGCTTCGGCTCGGCCGGCGCAGAAGCGCAGCCCACCATCGCCACACAGCACAGCGCGGCCAACCACACGTAACGCGCAACTTCAGCGGATCGCATCGACGCTCACCTCGGCACGTTCAGATTTTCCGTAGCGCAACGGGCGCAGGTCTTTGAGTGAATCAAAGCTGCGCTTGACCCATTCGTCGTAGATGCCTTCCTTGGTGCGCCTGGCATTCACCTCGTGCAGCTCGGTCGATTTTTCAGCGAACGGATCGGCCTGCTCTTCCAGCATCAGGTTGTACTGCTCGAGTTCCAGCTTGGAAAGCTTCTTCGGGCGCTGCGAGCCCATCAAGGCCTTGCCGAAATCCTGGTAGAGCGCGGCAATGTGGAACGTCGCTGCGGTGGTCACGTCGGCCACGCCGTAGTTGGCCGCGACGCCATAGGCCTTGAGCACGTCGTCCATCTTGGCCTTCTTGAGCTTGAGGTTCTTGGCCAGCGGCTCGACCAAGGTGACCTTGCGATAAGCGTCGAGGGTCGGCTCGGCCATCGCCAGCGCGCCCATCGCGGCGAGGTAACGCGTGCGGTTGGTACGCGCCCCGCCAGCACGCTGGTCGGCCTGGAAGATCTCTTGCATCAAGGCCATCTCGCGCTTGCTGTTGCCGTCTTTCTTGGCGATCTGCGCCAACCGATAGCGGGCTTCGAGGTTGGTCTCCAGCGGGTCGGGGTATTGCTTCAGGTAGCGCTCGTAGGCCTTGGTCGCCAAGGCACGCGCGCCACCCTTCTCGTGCAGCTCGGCGGCTTGCCAGAGCGCGCCGCGCGCCACCTTCGGGTCGGTGCTCGAGGCCGACAGGCGCTCGAACTCACCCGCCGCCTGGCTCCAGTTGCCCTTTTCCATGTAGGCCACGGCGAGCTTGCCGCCCACCTCGGCCTGCAGCGGGTGCTTGGGGTAACGCTGGCGGAAGTCTTCGAGCGAGCGGGCAGCGCCGTCCCAGTCTTTCAATGCAATGAGTGCGGCGGCCGCGTCGAACTGCGCCGTGGCGCGCACCGCAGACAGCGGCGCCACCACCGCCACGCGGTTGAAGTGGCCGACAGCGTCACGCAGCTGGCCCGCAGCGCGCGCTTTCTCGCCTTGCTTGTAGACGGTGGCGGCCAGGCGCTCGACCAGCTCGTTGCGGCCGGCTTCTTTTTCGGGCGTTAAGCCCAGCACTTCCACATAGGCACGTTCGGCGCGGTCGAAGGCACCACTCTCGAACGAGGTGTGGGCCACCACCGTCCAGGCCACACGCCGCTGTGCGGTGGGGGCCGGCGGGTCGAGTGAGAGCACCTGTTGGGCCACGGCCGCCGCACGCTCGTCGCGCAGGGCGAAGAGTTTCTCTGCGGTGTTGGTGAGCACCGTGCCCGTGCGGGTGTCGGTCGGGAAAGCCTTGGCAAAACGCAAGGCGCTGTCGACACCGGTGCGTTGCAGCTCGGCCACCTGGGCAGGCTGCGCGGTCTTTTCCAGCGCTGCATAACTCAGCAGCGCGGAGTAGCCCGCATCGGCGCTCTTGGCATGCACCGGGTATTGGTAAGCCGCCTTCTCGTACTCGACCGCGGACTCGCTGAAGCGCTTGTCTTCATACAGCAGCTCGGCCAGCAGGAAGTTGTTTTGCGCCGCTTCGGGGTCGTTGGGGAAAGAGCTCAGATAGGCGCGATACCACTTCACCGCCTCCTGGTAATCGGCGCTGAGCTTGCTCTTTTGCGCGAGCGCATGGTGGTGGCGCGCCAGCTCGGCCATGTGGGTCTTGACCAGCGACTGCGCGGCCTCCCAGCCCTCGGGGTTGGCCTTGCGGAACTCGCTTTCCACGCCATAACGCGAGACGTAGTCTTTCTTCGCGTCGAGCGCCTGGTTGGCAAAGCCGTTGGCCTGGTAGATGTCGATCACGCGGGCTTGCAACTGCGGTGCCTGGGCGTGCAGTGGCGAGCGTTTGGCAAAGGTGCCGAAGGTGTCGGCCGCGTCCTTGATGCGGTCTTGCTTGATGTAGAGCTCGCCCAGCTGCTGGTAGACACGGAACTCGTAGGAACGGCGGGTGTCGTTGGTCACGTAGGCGGGGATGGACTCGGCGCCTTGCAGGTTGGCGAGCGACAGGCTGGCCACGCGGAAGGTGTCTTCAACCAGCTCACGGTCGCCACGCGTAAGCCCTTCGAGGCTTTCGAGTTCGGCGCCTCCTGCGCGGTTGGCCACCTTGGCATCGAGCACGCCGAAGAACGAGCCCAGCGCCTCTTCGACCTTGGCCTGCTTAAACAGCGACCAGCCATGCATGTACAGCGCACGGTCGTGGTACGCACCCTTGGCGTCGCCCTTCAGCACGATGGCGTAAGCCTGCTCGGCTTTTGCGTAGTCTTGGGTGGTGAAGAGCAGCTCACCGCGGCGGAACTGGGCTTCGGCGAGGTAGGGGGTCTGCGGGTACTTCGCCACCAGGCCGTCGAGCGTCTTGAGCGCGGTTTCCAGGTCGCCGCCTTGCTCGTGAGCGCGGGCGATCTGGTAGTACACGCGGTCGTTGCCCGGGTCGTTGGGGAAGGCCTTCAAATAGTCTTCGTAGCGCGCGATGGCGGCCTTGTAGTCGGGGTTGGCCGGCCCGTCGCCGCTCGCGAGCTTGTTGTCGGCGGTGTCCATCTCCAGGTCACCCAGGCGGCGCATGGCTTCCGAGCGCTGCGGCGCGTTGGGCGCCACTTCGAGAAACTTGCGGTAGGCGGCAATGGCCTTTTCTTCGCTGCCGGCCGCCACACCCTGATCGGCCTGCACGTCGATCTGGCGGCCGGCCAGGCTCTTGAGCGTGGGCGGCTCGGGTTGCTGGCTCGCGCGCTTGCCGGCGCAGGCGCACAGGCCGCACAGCAGCAGCGCGTAGACGAGCGGGCGCATCGCAGCCAACTTACTTCGGTGCATTGTCTGCATCCTTCGGTGCTGCGGGCTTGGGTTGCGGCTCCTTGGCCTTGTCGGCACGGTCGTAGAGCTGGGCCACGGCGAAACGCGCTTGTGTGGAATAGGCCACCAAGCGGTCTTTCTGGCGCGTCAGTTCGGCCACGGCCAGCTCTTGCAGTGCCCCTTGTTGCTCCTTGCTCAGCGTTGCCACCAACGGGATCAGCGCCTGGATGCGTTTGTCGAGCTCGGCGATGCGAAGTGCAAACTGATCGAAGCGCGCGGGTTCATCACGCTGCGCCTGCACCAGCGCGGCTTCGCGTTGTTTGGCTTCGTTGATGCCGGCTTCCAGCGTTTGCAGCGCACGTTTGGCCTCGTACAGGCGGGCTGTGTAGGACTGGGCCAGTTGCCAGGTCAGCGCACCTGCGACCAGGCGCTGGCGTTCGCGCGCCGCGTTGACGTCGGGCGTGTCGCCCAGGGCCTTGAGGTTGGCTTGCACGCCGTCGAGCCGGTCGAGCAGCTCACGCTCCTTGGGGTCGGCGAATGCAGTGCCATCGGCTTGGGTTTCCGCTTCTGTCAGAGCGGTGGCGAGCGCGGCACCCCGCACCGACATGTCGCTCAAGCCAATGTCGCGCGCCTTGGCCAGCACCAGCGGCAGGCGCTCGGTGTACGCCTTGCGGCGGGTGTCGAGCACGTCGCCAAACACCACCAGGCTGTCTTTCCACTGCTGCAGGTTGCCGGTAAGGAACTGCAGGTCGCGGTAGTTCTTGAACGCTTCCTGGAACTCGTGCTGCGACAGCACTTGCGTGAGGTGGCCGCCATGCGGCATCTGCGGCAGCTCGCGGATGCTCCAGAACCAGCCCATCTCCTCGCCTGGGTTGCGCTCCAGCAGGCCCTCGATCAGCTTGCCCGCGCGGATGGCGGCGATCGACTCGTCGAGTCCGGTGTTTTCGCGTTCGTAGACGGTGATGGCCGCGGTGTAGCGCTCGAGCGCCTGGCCGTAGGCACCGAGTTGGCCAAAGGCGTAGGGCAAGGCGATGCTGGCTTCGAGCACGGCCGAGTCGCTGGTGTCGCGCTGGCTCAGCTCGGTCCAGGGTACCAGGGCTTTTTTGTGGTCTTTCAAGGAGGCATACGACCAACCGAAGCCGAGCAAGGCCTTGTTCGACTGCGAGCCGTTCAGGCGCACACGCTCCAGGTAGGGGCCGGCGGCTTCGGGCTTGTTGTCTTGCAGTGCGGTGAAGCCGAGCGCCACGTTGGCCTTGTCGCGCAGGCTGCGGAATTCTTCGGTTGCGTCGGGCGGTGTGGGCGCCTTGCCGAGCTGGTCGAGCAAGGCGCTGCCGCCAGCTGGGTTGCCGCTGCGCACCAGGGCCACGCCCAGGTTGTAGCGGGCATACAGGCTGGCGCTGGTGGTGCCTTTGGAGATTTCTTTGGCGGGGTCGGCCATGCTGTTGAGCACGGTCACCGTGGTCGCGTAGTCGCCGCGCGCCATCGCCACGTTGGCCTTGAGCAGCACACGCTCTTCTTCAAGATCAGGCGGCAGGTTTTTTTCGATGCGACCGAGCGCGTCGTCGGCTTCGGCGAAGAAGCCACGCTGGTAGCGGATCTTGGCCAGGAAGAACCAGGCGCGGTCACGCACTGGCGGCGCAGCGCCCTTCTCGATCAGCAGCGCGAAGATGTCGCCTGCCTCTTTGTGCATGCCGTAAGAGAGCAGCAGGCCACCTCGCAAGACCTCGGCTTCGTCAGCGTGTTTCGACACACGATTGAAGTGCTGCGACACCATCAGGCCAGTGACCGAGGTGAAGTAGTGATCTTGGTAGAAATGGAACAAGGTGTCGCCGTAATGCGGGTCCTTGATCAACCCGTCGGGCTTGTCTGCGGCCGAGGCCGCGCCACCCACGGCAAATGCCAGGGCCGCGGCGGCGCCGAGCCGGCGCAGCACACTCTTCGGAGACATCCGCAGGCGCATGTTCGCTTACTGCTTTCGGCTTGCGTTGCGGGTTATTGCCAGACCTTGACCACGAACTCCGGCTGCAGCTTGCCTGCCGAGTCCTTGATCTGCAGCTCGATGTACTTGGGTTCGGTGCCCTTGTCGAACTTCACCGTGGCGCCACGCTTGTAGTCGCGAAAATGCGGCCCGCCGCCGGTGAACAAGGCCACGATCTCGTGCGAGCCCGACTTCAGGTTGCCGAGGTACATGCGCTGCACACCACCGCGGTGCAGGGCTTTGACCTCCAGCGGGGTGTAGAGGTAGTTGGCCACGACCTTGTCGTCGAGCTTGACCTGTACCGAGCCCAGCTCGAACAGCTTGCCCACGTCCATCGACACGAACACTGCCACTTGCGTGTTGGCCGGGAAGAGCAGCTCTTCTTCGAGCACCAGCAGGTCACGGTTGAGGCGGATCACGTCGCCCTTGGCCTCTTGGATGCGGGTGTCCAGGCTGGCCGCCGAGGCGGCTGCGGCTGGCGCGCTCGCGGCAGCGGGA
>JACMKJ010000303.1 GCA_014380155.1 Rhizobacter sp.
CTGCACAGCGTCAACGAGCGCTTCCGCCTGTGCCGCTACCGTGCGGGGCAACAGTTCAACATCCACCAGGACGGGGTTCACCACCGCGCAGCAGGCCTGCAGTCGCGCCTGACCTTCATGGTCTACCTCACCGATGGGGATGACTTCGAGGGCGGCGACACGCTGTTCCATTCGGCCGGCCCGGCGGGTGATGCCGCGGGCCATGTGCGCCCACGCGCCGGCAGCCTGATCCTGTTCGACCACAGCCTGTGGCATGCCGGGGCCGTCGTCACGCGCGGGGTGAAGCACATCTTGCGCAGCGATGTGCTCTACGAGCGGCAGGCCAGAGTCGCGACACCCGCACCGCAAGCATTTCAGCCAGGGCACGCGGGTTATGTGTGGACGATGGCGCACCTGGGCGAAGAGTTGCTCGCAAGCGGCGGACGTGATGCCGTGATCCGCCTCTGGCGCGACGATGGCGAGGCAGCAGGCGCGCTGCACGGCCACCACCAGTCGGTGCTCGGGCTCGCCGCCTTGCCCGATGGGCAGCTGGCCTCGGTGTCGCGTGACCGTTGCCTGCGCCTGTGGGATGTGCGGTCACGCCGCTGCACTCGTGAGATCGCCGCGCATGAAGCGAGCGCCTTGACGGTCACGGCGCTGCCCGACGGCGGCATCGCCACCGGCGGGGCCGATGCCGCCGTGAAGCTGTGGCATGGCAACGGCGATGCACTCGCCACGCTCAACGGCCACCAGGGCTGGGTGTGGGCGGTGGCGCCGCTGGGCAACGCACTGCTGGCCTCGGCCAGTGAAGACGGTTCGGTGCGGCTGTGGGAGCGCCAGTCGGGCCAATGCCTGCACACGCTGCCCGGCCCTGCGCCGCTGCGTGACCTGCTCGTGCTGCCAGGCGGCGAGCAGCTGGTCACGGCCGACGTCGAAGGCCGGCTGGTCTGGTGGCAACACCACAACGGCGAATGGCATCGCACCCACACGCAGCGCGCCCACACCGCGGCCGTTCGCCGCTTGCGCCTCGTCGGGCCCGGCCAGCTGGCCAGCGCGGGCGAAGACAATCGTGTGCGTGTGTGGCGCGTGAGCGGCCGGCAGTTGCTGGCGCAGTCGCAGCACGACAATTTCGTCACCGATGTGCTGTCGCTGCGCGGCGCTTACCTCAGCTGTTCTTACGACGGGCAGATCGCACGACACGACAGCCCGGCAGGAATCGAACCGTGAACGACCTCTACCCCAACTGGCAAAGCGCGTGGGCCCTGGCGGGACTGGCCGAGCCGCCGCGAGCATGCTTCGAGGCGCTGTGCCAGGCCTATGCCGAACCACAACGCCGATACCACACGCTGCAGCACCTGCGCGAGTGCCTGGGCCAGGCCGAGCGCATCACGCAGCTGGCCGAGCGGCCCGGCGAGGTGCTGATCGCGCTATGGTTCCACGACACGGTCTACGACACCCTGGGCCGCGGCAACGAAGAGCGCAGCGCGATCTGGGCCCGCGAGGTGGTGACCGCAGCAGGTGGGCACGAGGCGGCCGAACGGGTGTACCAGCTGGTGATGGCCACCGAGCACCACGCCGTGCCCGCCAACCGCGACGCGCAGGTGTTGGTCGACGTCGACCTTTCCATCCTGGGCGCCGAGTCCGAGCGCTTCGATGAATACGAACGGCAGGTGCGCGATGAATACCGCCACGTGCCGGGCTTGCTGTTTCGCGCCAAGCGCCGCTCGGTGCTGCAGGGTTTTGTGGCGCGGTCGCGCATCTTCAATACCAACACCTTCCACGACCTGCTGGAAGCACGCGCCCGCCACAACCTGCAGCGCTCGATTGCGCAGCTGGGTGGCTGAGACGTTCGGCCCAGCCTTAGACCCGACCCTGCTGCTCGTCGATGCTGCGCAGCAGCTGCGCCACGTTGAGGGGTTTGGTGAGGTACGAGGCGAAGCCCGCTGCCAGCGCCGCACGCGCCTGGTCGGGTGATGCATCGGCTGAAATCACGATGCGCGGAACGCGGCTCAAGGCCGGGTCGAGCGCGATGCGGCGCGCCAGCTCGAGGCCACTCATGTCACCGAGGTGCATGTCGACCAGCATCAGGTCGGGCCGCTCCTGTCGCGCGAGCCGCAAGGCCTGCTCGCCATTGGTGGCGACCAGCAGCCGGCAGGCCGGGCGCATCTTCAACACCTGGCGCACCAGCTCCACGTTGACCGGGTTGTCTTCGGCATAAAGCACGGTGTAGGCCGCAGCGACAGGTGCACTGCCCGTCGCATCGGCGCCCGCTGGCAGCGATGCTGCCGCCGAAGAAGCCACCAGCGGCAGCGACGCGGTGAAGCAGCTTCCCTCGCCGACCATACTTTCGACCGCCATCTGGCCGCCCATCAACTGCACCAGTCGCTGGGTGATGACAAGGCCGATGCCGGTGCCTTCGATGCCGCTGCGCTCGATGCCCAAGCGGTTGAAGGGCTCGAACAGATGTTCCTGCTGCGCGGCGCTGAGGCCGATGCCGGTGTCGCGCACCTGCAGGTGCACCAGCCCGGCCGCCTCGTCCACCGGCCAGCGCAGGCTGACGCTGCCGCCCACGCGGTTGTACTTGATGGCGTTGCTGAGCAGGTTGACCAGCACCTGGCGCAAGCGCAGGTGGTCGGCCCGCACGCTGATGCCCGCGGCGGCAGCGGGGTCGGCAAGGTCGAGCTGCACGCTCACCCCGGCCGCGGTTGCCGCTGGCGCCACCATGGTCACCGCTTCGTTGACGACCAGGTGCACTGGCACCGTGGCCGGCGACAAGGCCACGCCACCACTTTCGATGCGTGAGAGGTCGAGCACGTCGTTGATCATCGCCAGCAAGTGCGCCCCCGCCTGCGAGATGTGCTGCACCCGCGCCTGCTGCGACGGGCTGAGCGGCTGCGCGGTGTCGAGCGCCAGCAGCTGCGAAAAACCGAGCACCGCATTGAGCGGCGTGCGCAGCTCGTGGCTCATGCGCGAGAGGAATTCGGTCTTGGCGGCGTTGGCGCGCAGCGCGGCCTCGGCAGCGAGCTCGGCCTCTTCGGCGCGTTTGCGCGCACTGGTGTCGACCATCAGGCCGCGCAGCCGCGGCGGCCCTCCCTCGGTCGGCACCAGGGTCACCAGGCTGCTCATCCAGATCACCCGGCCATCGGGCGCCATGAATCGGAACTGGATGACCTGCGAGCCGCCGCCCCCCTGCACCGCCGCCACCTCGGCCAGCCCGCGCTCGTAATCGTCGGGGTGCAAGTGGCTCGACCAGAACAGCGGCTCCATCCATTGCGCCATGGTGTAGCCGGTGATCGCCTCGGCCTTTTCGCTCACGTAGGTGAAGCGCCGCTCCTGCGCGTGGGACTCCCAGAAGATGCCGTCGACCGAGCTCACCAGGTCGAGAAAGCGCTCCTGGCTGCTGCGCAGCTCGGCCTCGGCGAGCATGCGCTCGGTGATGTCTTCGACCACGCCGATGAAGTAATGGGCGCTGCCGTCGGGCTTGCGCACCAGCGTCATGTGGCTGTTGACCCAGACCGGGTGGCCGCCGGCATGCAGGTAGCGCTTGGTGCTGCGGTACCGTGTGATCTCACCGCTCAGCAGGCGCTGGCGCTGCGCCATCTCGGTCGCCAGGTCGTCGGGGTGGGTCACGTCTTCGGAGCGCAAGGCCATCTGCTGCTCGCGGCTGCGGCCCAGCAGCTCGCAGAAGCGCTGGTTGACCATGCGCGGTGTGCCGTCGATCCCGATCTGCAAGATGCCCACACCGGCCAGGTCGAAGGTGGTCTGCAGCTGCTCCTGCTGTTCGCGCACGGCTTGCTCGGCGGCCCTGCGGGCACGCTCGGCACGCACCGCGCCGAAGATGGCGGCCACACTGGTGAAGAGCGGCTGGAGGTGGTCGACCAGCGCCTGGTCATAACCGCCTGCGCGGTTGGACAGCCCGAGCATGCCGACCATCTCGCCGCCGTGGAACAGGGGCACACCAAGGAAGGCGTACATGCCCGGGTGCCCCCCGGGCAAGCCGCTACGCCGCGGGTCGTTGGCCGGGTCGTTGCTGATGACCACTTCACGGCTGGTGATGGCAGCGCCAAACAGGGTCTTGAGGTTGTGGAACTCCATCGCGTCTTGCGGGCCGCCGCGCCGGTGCCGATCCACCATGGCACGGGTGGCCTCGTTCCAGGCGATGTCGGTCAGCACCTCGATGCGCAGAAAGGGCGCGCCGTGTTCGTCGTGCAGGAGCGCCGCGAGGAAGCCGTATTCGCTGCCCGTCCAATCCAGCAGGTCGATGAGCAAGGGGTCGAACACCTCGCGCGGCGGTGCGGCGCGGATGTATCGCGACTGCACCCGCCCGATGATCGCGCCGAGATCGTGCGGGCTCAAAGGCGGGGGGCTGCGGGTGGTCACGCCGGATTCTCCAGGTGTCGAACCACTGTGGCACAGCACCCCACCCTTTGGGAAGGCCCGGAAAACCCACTTATCTCACGTCACCCGGTGGGGCACACTGCCTGCGGCGCACCCAGATCACGGAGACCCCCGCATGAGCCACACGCCCCCCCACACCCTGAACCGCCGCCACTGGTTGGCCACTTTGGCGGCACTCGCCGCCACACCGGGCGCGGCCTGGTCACAAGGTGCCTGGCCCAACAAGCCGGTGCGCATCGTCGTGCCCTTCGCACCCGGTGGCACCACCGACATCCTGGCGCGTGCGCTGGCGCCCGAGCTGAGCCGGGCCTTGGGCCAGCCCTTCGTGGTCGAAAACAAACCCGGCGCGGGTGGCAACGTGGGCGCCGACCTGGTGGCCAAGTCGCCGGCCGACGGCTACACGCTGCTGATGGGCACAGTGGGCACGCACGGCATCAACCAGTCGCTGTACCCGAAGATGCCCTTCGACCCGATCAAGGACTTTGCGCCCATCACCCTGGTAGCAGGCGTGCCCAACGTGCTGGTGATGAACCCGGCCAAGGCCGAGGCCGCCAAGATCAACAGCGTGGCCGACCTGATCAAGTACGCGAAGGCCAACCCCGGCAAGCTGAACATGGCGTCGAGCGGCAACGGCACCTCGATCCACCTGAGCGGCGAGCTGTTCAAGAGCATGACCGGCACCTTCCTGGTTCACTTCCCGTACCGCGGCTCGGGGCCGGCTTTGCTCGATCTGCTCGGCGGCACGATGGACCTGATGTTCGACAACCTGCCCTCGGCCATGCCGCAGATCAAGGCAGGCAAGCTGAAAGCCCTGGCCGTGACCACCGCGCAGCGCAGCGCAGCCTTGCCGGAGGTGCCAACGATCGCCGAGGCGGGGCCAGTGAAGGGCTTCGATGCGAGTTCATGGTTCGGGCTGTTGGCGCCTGCGGGCACACCGGCCGATGTGGTGAACCGCCTGCAGCAGGAAAGTGCGAAAGCCTTGAAGACGCCTGCGCTGAGCGAGCGTTTGCTGTCGCAGGGGGCGATTCCGAGCGGCATCACACCGGCGGAGTTTGCGACGTTCATCGTGGCGGAGACGAAGAAGTGGGAGGGGGTGGTGAAGCAGTCAGGGGCGAAGGTGGATTGAAGCGCGGCGTGAATGGGGATGTTGCGAAGCAACGACCGTATGGCTCTTGGGTCCCCTTGGTGAGTCGTCGAGCAGCGCAGGGCTTTGCAGCAGCGCGCGTCAGCGCGTCTCCACATCTGACTTCGCGCGGTTGTCTGAGCGCCGCGCCTGCAAGGCGCGTAGCGGTCTCACGCAGTAAGAAGAACACACCTCGCGAAGCGGCACACGGCTTCGATACCACCGTCCGAACGGTGGGTGGTGTGCGAACACCCTGGATTCCCGCCTGCGCGGGAATGACGAAGCGGAGCCGCACAACATGATCAAGAGCTTCTTGCGCTATGGCTTCATCGGCGCCATCGCCACCACCGTGCACTACCTCGTGCTCATCCTCTGCGTTGAAGCATTCAAGTGGCCCGCCTACCTCGGCTCCGGGATCGGCGCCGTCATCGGCGCGCAAGTCGCCTTCTTCGGCAACCGCCGCTTCACCTTCGCCCACAGCGGCGCTTTGAACACCGCATGGATCAAGTTTCAAACCACCGCCCTGCTGGGCGCCGGGGTCGGCATGGCCATCGTCGCGCTCACGGTGAAAGTGGGCTGGCACTACCTGCTCGGCCAGGTGCTGGCCACGCTCACGAGCCTGATGCTGACCTTCGCCATCAACCGCGCGTGGACGTTTCGGCGTTGACTAGGCGCGCACCCACACCGCACCGAGCGTGACCTGGGCCTCCGCCAAGTCGCTCAGGAACGCGTCACCCTCGAAGTAGGCGAACTCGCGCAAACGCGCATCGCCGATCGCGTCGCCTGCATCGGCCACTTCGGCCGGGTGGCAAAACAGCAAGCCGCCTTCGCGTGGCAGTTGCGAGAGCCAACGCCGCATCAAGCTGCGGTAGTCATGCGTGACGAAGTCATACGCTCCCGACAGGGCCGCGTTGTGGCGCAAGCCGAGCCGCACCAGCTCGCGCTTCAATGCCCGCCCACCGGTGCGCTCGATCACGAAGCGCTTGAATCCGAACCCCGGGCCCAACAAGCGTGCCGTGCTGCGCACCGCCGGCCGCGGCGACATCGGCGCAATGCCGTCGAGCACCACCTGGCGCAACACCGGCAGGTGGTGCACATGCTGGTGGCCGTCGACCATCTGCGGCGCGCGGCCGGTGGACTGCACGAACGCGTCGAGCTGCGCCAGCCATTCGACGCGCAGAGCCGCCACCGGCAGCTGGTGCAGGTGCGACATCACCAGCAACCGTGGCAACGACGGCAGCGCGGGCCAGTGCGCCGCCAGCTCGCGGCTCAGGGGTTGGCCTTCGGTGAGGTTGAAGTGCAGGCCCACCGTGACGCTGGGTGGCAGCTCTCGCAACAAGGGCGCGGCTTCACGCCAGTGGGGTGTGTTGGTGATGCACGAGATGGCCGACAGGCGCTTGGCGCGCGCGAGCATCGCGATGCCCCGCGAGATGCCCGTCGACAGACCGAAATCGTCAGCGCACAAGGTGAGCACGCGCGCCGTCATGGCGCGGGTGTCTCGCCTTGCGCCAGCCCGGATCCTTGTTCGCTCGCCACCAGATAGATCGGCCGCTGTTTCACTTCGTCAAAGATGCGGCCCACGTATTCGCCGAGGATGCCGATCGACAGCAGTTGAACACCGCTGAAGAACATCAGGCTCGTGACCAGCGTGGCCCAACCGGGCACGTCGTGGCCGTTGACAAAATGTTCGATCACGATCAACACGCCAAAGCCGATCGCGCCCACGGCGATCACCGCGCCCACAGCGCTCCACAGGCGCAGCGGCACGTTGGAGAACGCGGTCACGCCGGTGAGCGCCAGGTGCGCCAGGCTGCGCAGCGAGAAGCTGCTGTGCCCGGCATGCCGCTCGGCGGGCTGGTAGTCGATGATCTCGGTGCGAAAGCCGACCCAGGCGTACAAGCCCTTCATGAAGCGGTTGCGCTCGGGCAGCGACTTGAGCGCGTCGACCACTCGCCGGTCCATCAAACGGAAGTCGCCCGCGTCGACCGGGATCTGCACCTTGCTTCCCTTGCGGTTGACGATCCAGTAGAAGAGCGCGGTGCCGGCTCGTTTGGTCCAGCTCTCATCGGCACGCGAGGCGCGTGCGGCGCACACCATGTCGGCGCCGGCCTGCCAGGCGTCGAGCATCTTGGCGACGATCTCCACCGGGTGCTGCAGGTCGGCGTCCATCAGCACCACCACCTCACCGCGTGCATGGTCGATGCCGGCGGTGAGTGCGTGTTCCTTGCCGAAGTTGCGCGACAGCCGCAGGTAGCGCACGCCGCCTTGAATCACCCACGGTGCGATGGCCTCGGCAGTGCTGTCGGTGCTGCCGTCGTCGACGATGAGCACCTCGAAACGGTCGGTGAGCAAGGCCAGCTGCGCCGTCAGCTGGGTCAACAAGGACGGCAGGTTCTCAGCCTCGTTGTAGGCCGGCATGACACAGCTGATGGACGGGCGGGTAGAGCGAGGAGCAGCTTGCATGAAGGCGGGCGAGGCACCGAGAAGACAGGCGGGACTTTACGTGGTCTTCAGCTCAGGGAACCGTTCTTTCAAGGCGACGATCAACGCGCGCGCCGCGTCGGCGTCGTCGGGCAACGGGTTTTGCCGGGCCTTGATGCGTTTGATGTCGTCCACCATCTCGCGCAGCTGTTCGAGTGCGTGCTCACCGTCCTTGTCGAAGGTCTTGTGCTGCACGCTCGCCACCAGCGCGAGCAGCAGGTCGCTCAGCACGCCGATCTGCTTGCCGTACGAGGCCACCTCGCGCAGCACACGCACTTCGGTGTCGCTGCTGCGCGCCTTGAGCAGCAGGCTGGGGTGGATGTCCTGGGTGACCGAGCCACTGAAGGGCCAGTGCACCTGCGGGTTGAAGTTGAGATAGGTCATGAGGGGCTCCCTGCGGTTGAAGGCGCCATGGTGCGGCGCAGCAGAACCCGCCGTCAAGCACGAGCGATGACAATCGGGCGCATGTTTGTGACCCGCTTTCGCCAGTACCGACACGACGGCCTGAAAGACGACCTGCTGGCCGCTGCGGTGGTGGCGGTGCTGCTGATTCCGCAGTGCCTCGCCTACGCACTGCTCGCCGGGCTGCCGCCGCAGGTGGGCATTTACGCCAGCCTGTTGCCACTGCTGGCCTATGCCGCGCTCGGGTCGAGCAGCGTCAACGCCGTCGGGCCGACCGCCGTGCTGGCGCTGATGACGGCGCAGGTGATGGCCCCGGTGGTCGGGCCCGAGGGGGTGAGCACCACGCTGGCCGCGCTGGTGCTGGCCACCGAGGTCGGGTTGCTGCTCGCACTGGCCTCTGTGCTCAAGCTCGATGCGCTCGCGGCGCTCTTGAGTGCGCCGGTGTTGCAAGGGTTTTCGACCGGCGCAGCCATGTCGATCGCCTTGTCGCAGCTGCCCGCCTTGCTGGGCAGCACGGCACGCGGCACCAACGCGCCGGAGTTGCTGGCCTCGTGGTGGCGCAGCGGCAGCTGGGGGCACGCCGCCACCACCGGGTTTGGCCTCGGTGCGCTGCTGCTGTTGACACTGGCGCGGCGCAACCTGCCGACAGCATTGGCGCGCGCCTGGCCGTTGGTGGTGATCGGCGCCGCGGCGCTGCTGGCCTGGGCCACGTCGGCGCCCTCGAAGGGCGTGGCGGTGGTCGGCAGCCTGCCACGCTTGAGCTTGCCACTGGCGCTGCCACCGTTTGACGTCACGCTGTGGTGGCAGCTGTTGCCCGGCGCGACGCTGATCGCACTGGTCACCTTCGTCAGCAGTTTCGCCGTGGCCGAAAGCCTGGCGCTGCAACGTGGCGAGCATGTCGACGGCCGGCGGGAGCTGGCGGGCCTGGCGGCGGCCAACCTCGCCGCAGGTGTGGGCGGCGGCATGGTGGTCGGCAGCAGCTTTTCGCGCAGTGCGGTCAATGCCGACGCGGGCGCCCGCACCCGCA
>JACMKJ010000022.1 GCA_014380155.1 Rhizobacter sp.
ACCGACCCGTGGTTGTTCGACGTGGTTCGCGCCGCCATGGGCCCGCGCAACACCAGCTGGGGCAGCCGTGGCAAGGCCCGGCGGTTGATGCTGAGTGGTCTGTTGGTCGACCAGGGCACCGAGCGCCTGAGCGCGGCCGATCGCATGCGTTTGCTGAGCGAGCCGCAGAGCATCGTGCGCGTGCGTGACCAACTGGCGGCGAACACACATCTGATGCGCGGAAGTTGGTCGGAGGGTGTGGCAACCGACGCGCGTCTGAGCGCCTAACTCGAACTGCGCGCGCTGCGCGGCGTGCCACTCAGGTGGCGGCCCCAGGCGCGTCGCAGTTGCAGGTCAGACGCAAACCCCGCCGCTTCGGCTGCGCGGGTGACGCTGGCCCCGCGCACCAGCGCCTGGCGTGCGCGCTCCAGGCGAATCTTTTCCACATACGTCATCGGCGACACCTCCGCGTGGTCGGCAAACAGGCGCAGCAGGTGCCGGCTCGTCACATGCGCGGCGGCGGCCAGTGTGTCGAGCGTCCAGCCGGCATCGGGCCGCTCGCACACCGCGTCTTGCGCACGGTGCAGCGCCGGGTGAATGTGGTGGCGGTGCGCGAGCAGCGGTGAGAGCTCAGGGTCGTTGGGCGTGCGCCGCAGGTAGACCACCATGGTCTTGGCCGTGGCAGCGGCTACCGCATCACCGCAGGCCGATGCGATCAGGTGCAGCGCGAGGTCGATGCCGGCCGTCACGCCCGCGCTCGACGCCACCGCGCCGTCGACCACGAACACCCGGTTGTCCACCACCTGCGCTTGCGGCGCGAGCGTGCGCAGCATGTCGAGGTAGTCGTGGTGGGTGGTGCAGCGTTGCGTGCCGATCAGCCCGGCGCGTGCAGCCATCAGCGTGCCGGCGCACACCGTCAGCAAACGGTGCGGTGTGTCGATGGCCAGCAGCAGCGGCTGCATGTCGCGGCGCAGCCAGTCCAGTGTCTGGCGCGTGGCGGCGTCGGGCTGCTTGAGCGTGTCGCTGTGCTGGCCGACCAGCAGCAGCCAGGTGGGGCGATGCAATGTGCGCGGCAAGGGTTCCAGGCCAGCCACCTGCAGGCCCACCGAGCTTTCCACATGCGGCTGTGCGCCGGTGTAGCGCAGACAAAAGCGTGGCAGCGCGCCGCTGCGCTCCAGCACCTGGTTGGCCAGCCGAAACGCCTCGGCCGGGCCGGCCACGTCGAGCAGCAGCGTGCGCGGCGGCACCGCGATCAAGACGTCGATCGTCTCGTCGAGGTCAATGGCTTTGCGCGCGCTCAAGCGCCTGCTCCACGCTGCAGATGGTGGCAAAGCGACCCGTCAGCACGGCCGTGGTACGAGCCACGATGTCGGTGCTTTTCAGCAGCGAACCGTCGATGTGTTTCATGTCGAAGGTGAGGGTGGCCTCCGGCAAGAAGTCGACCTCGAAACCTTCATCGCTCGCATGGCGCGTGGTGGTCTCGCAGCATTGTTCGGTGCGGATGCCGGCAACGATCAGGCGGTTGATGCGCTGCTGATGCAACCACACCGTCAAGCCGGTGCCCACGAGGGCGCTGTGTCGGTGCTTGTGGAACTCGGCCGCCGGGGTGAGCGCGGTCAGCGCTTCCAGCGCTCGCACATGGCCCGAAGCGAGTGAAAAGTCGGCGTCGCCTTCCACGTGAAAAATGCGCACGATGGGTACGTTCTTGTCGATGCAGCCCTGGATCAGGGCGTTGGTGTGCGACACAAACGCAGACAGATCGCGGTCGCTCCAGTAGGGGCGGCGGCGGAACGATTCCTGCACGTCGATGAGGATCAAGGCGGTGTTCATGGTTCAGCGGTCCTGCGGTGCGATGGTGCGCAGCATGGCGGCAAACGCCGCATGCGCTTGCGCGTCGACCGGGCGGTGTTTGACCTGGGTGCTGGCGGCGTAGTGGCCGAGGTAGTTGCCACCCGTCCAATCGCGCGCCGGTCGCACCGGCCGTGGAGAAAAGCCACCGCCGCAGTTGGGGCACACGTTGCCGAGCAGCGTGTTCACGCAGTCGATGCAGAAACTGCACTCGAAGCTGCAGATCATGGCTTCGGTGCTGTCGGGGGGCAGTGGCTTGCTGCAGTGTTCGCAGCTGGGGCGCAGTTCGAGCATGCGTTTCCGTGGAGGTGTCGATGCCCTGAACGATAGGCCCAAGCATCAGAACCGTCGCGACAATACACGACGAGAAACAATCAGTTCCGGACAGCCGACAAACCAGCCACGCCTTGACGCACCGCCTCCAAGGCCTGCGCAACCACACGCTGCTTCCACACCAACGTATCGGTGTAGAACGCATCGCGGATCTGCCGCTTGATCTGCGGCCCACGTGTGGCGACGTGTTCCGGGTGGTTCGCCAGCCACTGGTCGGCGCGCAGTGCGCGCAGCACGTGCTGCAACGGTACGGTGCCGTATTCGAGTGCGATGCCGGTGTATTCGGCCTGCGGGCATTCGTCGTCGACGGCGCACCACATCATGCCGGTGAGCCGTGCCGAGCTGGAGCTGTTGTCATGGATCGACGTGATCTTCGGCCCCCACCAGGCGCGCGCGCGGGCGAGTGCCACGGCATCGTGGCGGCCGGCGTGGATTCGCTCGCCCACACCGCTTGGGCCGAGGCCGGTGTGCAGGTCGATCCAGGCCAGGCGTTCGGCGCGTGCACCGTGCTCGCGCAGCACATGGCGCAGCGTCACGTGGCTCCAGGTGGGGCTGCGCCCGCCGTAGAACAGACCTTGTGCGTGTGCGTATTGCCCGCCCGACACCGCGGTTTGCAATGCACGTGGCCCTCGCCGCAGCAAAAAGCCGAGGATGGCCAGCTGGTCGCGCCAGCGCGGTGGCCAGGTGCTGGGCACCAGCAGGTGGGCGATCTCGTCGTAGCCGGGGTTGGCGGGCAGCGGCCGGTGAAAGTCTTGGAAGTTGCGGTTGAGGTCGACGTTTTCTTGCGTCGTGCGGCGCCACCACGAAAAGCCGTACGGGTTCAGCGCATGCAGGTAGAGCACGGCCACACCGGCGTCGTGCGCCCGTTGGCGCCAGGCGGCGTCGTTCAGCAGCGCGACCTGGATGCCCGAGCCGCAAAAGCCTTCAACGCCGTGGCAGCCGCTGCTGACGATCAGCAGGTGGCGGGCGTCGGTCGGCCCGTCGCGCACCACGTCGAGCGCGAGCATCTCGCCATCACGCCCGAGCATCGGGTGGGTGTGGCTGTGGGTGTCGAGGCCGGCCGCTTCGGCGGCGTCGAGAAACTTGGTGCGCGCTTCGGCGTAACTCTGCGCAAAACACGCGCTGATGTCGCTGGCGCCCATGCCAGCGTGCTCAGCCGCGAGCGTGCGCCAGCCACTTGCGTGCGAGTTGCACCCACAGCGTGGCACCGAGTGGAATCAGCTCGTCGTTGAAGTCGTAGCTCGGGTTGTGCAGCATGCACGGCCCCATGCCGTGGCCGCCCACGCGGTGGCTGCCGTCGCCGTTGCCGATGAGGAAGTAGCAGCCGGGTTTTTCCAGCAGGAAGTAGCTGAAGTCTTCGGCGCCCATGGTGGGCTCGAACTCCTGCACGTTTTCCGGGCCCACCACCTCGCCCATCACGCCGCGCAGGAACTCGGTCTCGTGGGGGTGGTTGATGGTCGGCGGGTAGTTGCGCGTGAACTCGAACTCGCAACTCGCGCCAAACGCCGCGCAGGTGTGCTCGGCCATTTCTTTCATGCGCTGCTCGAAGAGGTCGAGCAATTCGAGGGTGAAGGTGCGCACCGTGCCTTCGAGCACGCAGCTGTCGGGCACGACATTGGTGGCCTCGCCGGCATGCACCATGGTGACCGAGATCACACCCGGGTCGATCGGCTTCTTGTTGCGCGAGACGATGGTCTGGAAGCCGAGGATCAGCTGCGCGGCGATGGGCAACGGGTCGGTGCCGAGGTCGGGCATGGCGGCGTGCGAGCCCTTGCCACGGATCACGATCTTGAACTCGTTGCTCGACGCAAAACACGGCCCGTTTTTCAGCGCGAACTGGCCCACCTTCATGCCGGGCCAGTTGTGGGCGCCGAACACGGCTTCCATCGGGAAGAGGGTGAAGATGCCGTCCTTGATCATCTCGCGCGCACCGCCGCCGCCTTCTTCGGCCGGCTGGAAGATCAGGTAGACGGTGCCGTCGAAGTCGCGGTTTTTTTCGTTCGAGAAATGTTTGGCCGCGGCCAGCAGCATGGCGGTGTGGCCGTCGTGGCCGCAGGCGTGCATGCGGCCCGCGTGCTGGCTGGCGTGGGCGAAGGTGTTGTGTTCGGTGATCGGCAGCGCGTCGATGTCGGCGCGCAGGCCGACGGCTCTTGTGCTGCTGCCGGCCGTGCCCTTGACGATGCCCACCACGCCGGTGGTGCCGAGGCCGCGGTGAATGGGGATACCCCAGTCTGTGAGCGCCTTGGCGATCACGTCCGAGGTGCGCTTTTCTTCAAAGCACAGCTCGGGGTGGGCATGGATGTCGCGGCGGATCGCCGTGACGGCGGCCGCATCGGCCAGGATGGATTCGATCAACTGCATGGCTCAACTCCTTAGTGCGCGCCTTGCGGGTGGCAGGCGTTGCAGGATCGAGCCAGTTTACTGACTAGCGTTTGACCTTGCCGTCTTCCGTCAGCATCGAAAGCTCCACGAAGCGCGAAGCCACGTGGTCGCGTGCGCCGAAGTTGACGTTGAAGCCGCCCAGGTTGAGGTTTTGCACCGACTCCATCGCGGTGATGAACGACTCGCGCGTGGGGTTGCGACCGGCGCGCTTGAGGCCTTCGGTGAAGACCTTGGCGGCGACGTAACCCTCCATGCTCGAATAGTTGGGCGTGGCGTCGGCGCCGGCCTTGGCCACGGCCTCGAGGTACTCGCGCGACAGCGGCGCGGTGCTCGAGAAGGGCGAAGGCATCACCTGGCTGATCATGATGCCGCGTGCTTCCTTGCCCAGCTCGTCAGCGAGTGCCTGCGTGCCCACGAACGACACGTTGTAGAAGGTGCCGCCGTAGCCGATCTTGCGCGCTTCGCGAATGAAGGCGGCCGATGATTTGTAGGCGCTGATCTGCACCACAGCTTCTGGCTTGGTGGCGGCGATGTCTTTCACCGCCTGGCTCACGTTGACGGTGTTGCGCTCGACGGTGCCGGTGGCCACCGGGGCGAGATTGGAGGCCTTGAGTGCGCGCACCACGCCGTCAAGACCGGCCTTGCCGTAGGCGTCGTTTTGATAGAACACGGCGATCTTGGTCAGGCCCAGCGAGGTGAGCTGTTTGACGATCAGCGCGGTCTCGTCGAAGTACGAAGCGCGGATGTGGAACACGTTCTTGCTGAAGGGCTCACGCAGCGACTCGGCGCCGGTGAAAGGCCCGAAGAAAACCGCCTTGGCCTCGTTGACCACCGGCAGCGCGGCCAGGCAGGTGGGCGTGCCCACGTAGCCGAAGAGCGCGAACACGCCGTCCTTGGCGATGAAGCGCTCGGTGTTGGCTTTGCAGCGGTCGGGCTCGTAGCCGTCGTCCAGCGTGCGCAGCTCGATGGTGTTGCCGTTGACGCCGCCAGTGGCGTTCAAGGCGTCGAAGTAGACCTTGGCGCCTTTGTTCATCTGAATGCCCAGCTGAGCCGCCGGCCCGCTGAAGGCCGCCGATTGGCCGATGACAATGCGGCGGTCGGTTTGGGCGAACGAAGGCAGGGCCAGGGCAACGCTCGTGGCGGCCATGTGCTGGATCAGTTGGCGGCGTTTCATGGTGGTGTGTGGGTCGCTGAGAAATGGGAAACCCGGCGGATCACGCCGGGGTGCGAATCAGTGTAAACCCTAGGTTTGCGTCGTCACAGCCCCAGAAGGCACGCGCTCGAAGCCCGTGTGCAATAGTTCCGCGCATGACCAGCATCACCGTCCGCGCGGCCTGCCCACACGACTGCCCCGACACCTGCGCGATGCGCGTCACCGTCGAAGACGGCCGCGCGATTCGTGTGCAGGGCGACCCCGACCACCCCCCAACCCATGGCGCCTTGTGCACCAAGGTGTCTCGCTACACAGAGCGCACGTACCACGCCGAGCGGGTGCTGTACCCGATGAAACGCATCGGGCCCAAAGGCAAAAAAGACGGCAGTGGCCAGTTCGTGAGAGTCAGCTGGCAGGAAGCGCTGGGTGACATCGCCGCGCGCCTGGGTGAGATCGCGGCGCGCCACCCCGAAGCCATCGTGCCCTACAGCTACGCCGGCACCATGGGCCTGCTGCAAGGCGAGAGCATGGACCGGCGCTTCTTCCACAAGCTCGGCGCCTCGCTGCTCGACCGCACCATCTGCGCCTCGGCCGGTGGCGATGCGCTGGCCGCCACTTACGGCGGCAAGGTCGGCATGCACCTGGAGCACTACGCCGAGAGCAAGCTGATCGTCATCTGGGGCAGCAACTCGATCGCGTCGAACCTGCACTTCTGGACCTTCGCCCAAAAGGCCAAGCGCGACGGCGCCAAGCTGATCTGCATCGACCCGCGCAAGACCGAGACCGCCGACAAATGCCACCAGCACATTGCGTTGCTGCCGGGCACCGACGGTGCGCTGGCCTTGGGGCTGATGCACGAGCTGATCGTCAACGACTGGTTGGACCACGACTACATCGAGCGCCACACCCAAGGCTGGCCGGCGTTGCGTGAACGTGCCTTGGCCTGGACACCGGAGCGCACCGCCGAGGTCTGCGGCATCAGCGCCGACGAGGTGCGTCAGCTCGCCCGCGACTACGCGACAACCAAACCCGCCGCCATCCGCCTCAACTACGGCATGCAGCGTGTGCGTGGCGGCGGCAACGCCGTGCGCTTGATCGCCATCCTGCCCTGCCTGATCGGTGCCTGGCGCCACCGTGCGGGCGGCTTGCTGCTCTCGGCCTCGGGTTGGTTCCCACGTGATGGCAAGGCGCTGCAAAAGCCCGAACTCATGGGCCGCCGCCGCCCCCGCACCATCAACATGAGCACGATCGGCAATGACTTGCTGAGCGAAAGCTCGGTCGCATTCGGCCCGAAGATCGAAGCCCTGGTGGTCTACAACAGCAACCCGGTGGCCGTGGCGCCCGAGTCGCCGAAGGTCGTGAAGGGGTTTGTGCGCGATGACCTGTTCACCGTGGTGCTCGAACACTTCATGACCGACACCGCCGACCTGGCCGACTACGTGCTGCCCGCCACCACTCAGCTCGAGCACCTGGACGTGCACACCAGCTACGGCCACACCTACGCGCTGATCAACGAGCCGGCGATTGCGCCGCTGGGCGAAGCCAAACCCAACACGCAGATTTTTCGCGAGCTGGCGGCGCTCATGGGTTTTACCGAGGCGTGTTTCAGCGACAGCGACGAGACGATGGCCCGCGCTGCGTTCAGCCAGCACGTGAGCTTTGATGCGCTGCGCGAACACGGCTGGGTGAAGCTGCCGCTGCCCGACGCGCCGTTTGCCGAAGGTGGCTTCCCCACGCCAAGCGGCCAATGCATGATCGACTCGCCCGGCCTGGGTGTGCCTGACCACGTGCCCAATTACGAGTCTGTGCGGTCATCACCCGAGCTGGCGCGCAGCTACCCGCTGGCGATGATCTCGCCGCCGGCCCGCAACTTTCTCAACTCCACGTTTGTCAACGTGAAGAGCCTGCGTGACATCGAAGGCGAGCCGCTGCTCGAAATGCACGAAACCGATGCCGCCGCGCGCGGCCTGCGCGGCGGCGAGCTGGTGCGGGTGTTCAACCAGCGTGGCGAATACCGCTGCAAGCTCGCCGTGAGCCCACGTGCCCGGCCTGGCGTGGTCAACGGCCTCGGCGTCTGGTGGCGCAAGCTCGGCGTGGCCGGCACCAACGTCAATGAAGTCACCCACCAGCAGCTGACCGACCTCGGCCGCGCGCCGTCGTTCTACGACTGCCTGGTTGACGTGCAAGCGGTTTGAGGCGCTGGCTGTTGATGGCGGTGGCCGGCGTTCTGGGTGTGGTGGCGCTCGCTGTGGCCACCGTGTGCCTGACCAGTGGCTGCAGCAGCCTGGGCTACTACGCGCAGGCCGCTTCGGGCCACGTTTCGCTGCTCAACCAGGCACGGCCCGTGCCCGAGTGGCTCGCCGATGAGACGACACCGCAGCCGCTGCGGGAGCGCCTGGCCCTGAGCCAGCGCATGCGCGACTTTGCAGTCAGCGAGCTGAAGCTGCCCGACAACGCCAGCTACCGGCGCTACGCCGACCTGGGCCGCCCGGCTGCGGTGTGGAACGTGGTGGCCGCGCCCGAGCTGAGCCTCACGCTCAAGACCTGGTGTTTCCCGGTGGTGGGCTGCGTGGGCTACCGCGGCTACTACGACCGCGCTGCCGCCGAAGCGCTGGCGGCCGAGGTGCGCACACAAGGTTTCGAAGCGACGGTGCAGTCGATTCCCGCGTATTCGACGCTCGGCAAGATGCCGGGCGACTACTTCAGCGACCCGCTGCTGAACACCTTCATCCGCTGGCCCGAGGGCGAGCTGGCGCGGCTCATCTTTCATGAGCTGGCGCACCAGGTGGCGTATGCCAACGGCGACACCATGTTCAACGAATCGTTTGCGACCGCGGTCGAGCGCATTGGCGGCACACGCTGGCTGCTGGAGCACGCGAGCCCCGAGGCGCGCGCGGAGTACGCGGCGCTCGATGCGCGGCGCCAGGAGTTCAGGCGCATTGCCATGCAGGCGCGCGGTGACCTGGAGGCGATCTACCTGCGAAGCGACCTCGGCGACGAAGCCAAGCGCGCCGCCAAGCGCGAGCGTTTCGCCAGCCTGCGCGCCGAACACGCAGCCCTCAAGGCAGGGTCATGGCAAGGCTTTGCCGGCTACGACGCCTGGTTTGCCAACGCCAACAACGCGTCGCTCGGCGTGCTGGCGGCCTACAACGAGCTGGTGCCGCAGTTCGAGCGCCTGTTCGAGCGCGAAGGCCGCGACTTCGGGCGTTTTTATGCCGAGGTGAAACGCATCGCCGCCTTGCCGGCTGCCGAGCGCCGCGCGACACTTGCCAACTGATCACGGAGACGAAGCCATGCCCGACATCCACATCCACCGCGACCACCAACTGGGCCTCGCCAAGGCGCGCAAGGTCGCCTGGCAGTGGGCCGAACACGCCGAGAAGAAGTTCGACATGGAGTGCACCGTGATCGAAGGCGAGGCCAGCGACACGGTGGAGTTCAAGCGCAGCGGCGTGACGGGTTGCCTGGTGGTGGCACCCGACCACTTCCAGCTCGACGCCAAGCTGGGCTTCCTGCTCGGCGCCTTCAGCAAGACCATCGAGGGCGAGATCGAGAAGAACCTCGACGAGCTCCTGGCCAAGGGCGCCAAATCAGCAGCCAAGAAGGTGCCGAAGAACAAGTAGCAGCGTCACGAGCAAGCGAAGCGACGCGCCCCATCAAGCCACGCCCGCGGAACCGGCTTTGCCGGGCCGCCAGGCGGCGCCCCTTGGGGGCAGGAGCGCAGCGACTGGGGGGCTCAACCTTCTTTGAGTTGCTCGATGAGGTCGATGTAGCCCTGCATCGCCTCTTCTTTCGACTTGCCCTTCATCGTGTTCCAGGCGTCCCACTTGGCGCGCTCCACAATGTCGGTGAAACCGGGGCGCTTGGTGTCGACGTCGCCGACGCTGCCTTGCTTGTACAGCGCGTAGAGCTGCAGCAAGGTCATGTTGTCGGGTTTCTCAGGCAGGTTTTTCGAGTCTGCGCGTGCCTGTTCGAACTGGGCTTGGATGTCGGCCATGGTTCAGTCTCCGTTGTGGGTGTAATTCGGCATTGACGGAGCGCATGTTACCCAGCATCTTGCGCAACATCACCAGACAGGGAAGCACAAAGATGGCCCAAGCCGCAGAACGCATGTCACGCGTCGATACCGCCTGGCTGCGCATGGACAACGACGTCAACCTGATGGCGATCGTGGGCGTGTGGTTGATCGAGCCAGGCATCGGCTACGAAACCCTGTGCGAGCGGGTCAGTGACAAGCTGCTCAAGTACGGCCGCTTTCGCCAGAAGGTGGTTGAAGATGCCATGGGCGCCAATTGGGTCGATGACGAGAAATTCGACATCCACCACCACGTGCGCCACGAGGCCCTGGTGCGCCTGCCGGGCCAAAGCGAGCGCGAGGCACTGCAAGCACGCGTGGGTGAGCTGTCCACCACGCCGCTCGACCGCACCCGCCCTCTGTGGCAATTTCAGTTGGTCGACGACTACGAAGGCGGCAGCGCGCTGATCGCCCGTGTGCACCACTGCATTGCCGACGGCATCGCGCTCATTTCGGTGATGCTGTCGATCACTGATGGCGGCACGGAGCCGCCGCAGCGGAGGCGCCGTTCGCACAGCGAAGAAGAGTCCGACTGGTTGACCGACGCGGTGATGAAACCGCTGACCGACATGGCCGTGAAGGCGGTCGCCATGTCGGGCGACGGTGTGGCCAAGTCGATGAAGGTGCTGTCCCATCCCCAGCAGGGCTCGCTGGAGATGGCGCGGGTGGGCTACCAGGTGGTGTCTGACGCGGCGTCCATGCTCTTGATGCCCGACGACTCGCCCACGCGCCTGAAAGGCAAGCCGATCGGCAGCAAGCGGGTGGCCTGGGGCGAGCCCTTGCCGCTCGATCAGGTGAAGGCGATCGGCAAGGCGCTCGGCTGCTCGATCAACGACGTGCTGCTCGCCTGCGTGGCCGGCGCCATCGGTGGCTACCTGCGCGACCTCGGCGACGACACCACCGGCAAGGAAATCCGCGCGATGGTGCCGGTCAACCTGCGGCCGATGGAGAAAGCCTACAAGCTCGGCAACCAGTTCGGCCTGGTGCCGCTGGTGCTGCCGATTGGCATCGTCAACCCGGTGGAGCGGGTGTATGCGGTGAAGTCGCGCATGGCCGAGCTGAAGGGCAGCTACCAGCCCCTGCTCGCGTTTGCCGTGCTGGCAGTGGCGGGCCTGTTGATCAAGCCGATGCAGGACCTGCTGCTCAACCTGTTTGCCAAGAAGGCGACGGCGGTGATGACCAATGTGCCGGGGCCGGCGGTGCCACTGACCTTGTGCGGCTCGACGCTTCGGCAGGTGATGTTCTGGGTGCCGCAGTCGGGCGAGATCGGAGTGGGCGTTTCCATCCTCAGCTATGGGGGTGGAGTGCAGTTCGGATTGATCACCGACGCGCAGCTGTGCCCTGACCCGCAGAAGATCATCGACCGGTTCGAGCCGGAGTTCGAGAAGCTTCTGATGGTGACCTTGATGCTCCCTTGGGAATGACGGGTTCAGGGTGAGTACGGCGCCGCCAATCCGACATACACCTTCGGCAAGGGCGCCGCGTAGTCCCCGAGCTTGCTGGTGCCCAGCCCGAGGCTCACCAAAGATTCCGCCAGCTTGACGGCGGCCGCCACCCCATCGATCACCGGCACGCCCAGCTCGCTTTGCAGGCGCAGGCACAAGTCGGCCATGCCCGCGCACCCCAGCACGATGGCGCCCGAGCGATCTTTTGCCAAGGCATCGCGTGAGCATTTGAGGATGCGCGCATAGGCATCACTCCCGGGCTCGTCCAGCTCCAGCACCGCGATGTCGGTGCCGTGAATGCCGCGGCAGCGCCGCTCGAAGCCGTATTGCAGTACCAGGTGCTCGGCGATCACGCAGGTGCGTGTCAGCGTGGTCACCACCGAGAAGCCGGTGGCCAACAACGACGCGCAATGAAACGCCGCCTCGGCAATGCCGATCACCGGCCCGCGTGCCAACTCGCGGGCCGCATGCAGGCCCGGGTCGCCGAAGCACGCGATGACGTGGGCGTCAGCCCCTGCCGCCTCGCCGATGCGCACCTGCTCGGCCACGCCCGCGGCTGCCCACACGTCGTCGTGGTGCCCTTCGATCGACGGCGCACCGAAGCTGGGCTGGGTGGCCTCGATGACCGTGCCCGGCGCGGCCACCGCAGCGGCGGCCTGGCCGATCTTGGCCGTCATCGGGATGCTGGTGTTGGGGTTGATCACACGAATCTTCATGAGCGTTCCTTTTGGGGCGGGCGCACTGTTTTGTATACAAAGCAAGGCGAGATTCATCGTCTGAGCAATTCGTGCGCCCAGGTTTGCGGCGGTGTTTGCCCCAAACGCGTGCGCCAGACGTGAAAAAATGCTGGCACATGCATTGCATACAGGCGACGCATGAAAGTCGATTCGACCCTGGTGCTGACTTCGCTCGTCAAACGTTACGGCAGCACCGTGGCGGTCGACGGCATCAACCTCACCATTCCCTCGGGCAGCTACTGCTGTCTGCTCGGGCCCTCGGGGTGCGGCAAGACCTCCACGTTGCGCATGATTGCCGGCCACGAGCTGGCGAGCGACGGGCAGATCCTGCTCGGTGGCAAGTACATCACCCACAGTGCCGCGGCCGACCGTGGCACGGCGATGATGTTCCAGAGCTACGCGCTGTTCCCCCACCTGAGCGTGCTCGACAACGTGGCATTCAGCTGGAAGATGCGTGGCAAGCCCATGCCCGAGCGCCACGCCCGCGCCAAGGAGCTGCTGGCCCTGGTGGCCATGACGCCCTACCTCGCGCGCCTGCCCAGCGAACTTTCGGGTGGCCAGCAGCAGCGTGTGGCCTTGGCGCGCGCGCTGATGACCGAGCCGCGCGTGCTGCTGCTCGACGAGCCGCTGTCGGCACTCGACCCTTTCCTGCGGGTGCAGATGCGTGCCGAGCTGAAGCGCTGGCAGCAGGAGCTGGGTTTCACCTTCGTGCACGTGACCCACTCGCAAGAAGAAGCCATGGCCCTGGCCGATCAGGTGGTGGTGATGAACAACGGCCGCATCGAGCAGACCGGCTCACCGCGCGAGGTGTTCAACGCGCCGCACTCCGAGTTCGTGGCCCGCTTCATGGGCGCGCACAACGTGATCGCATCGAGCGGCGGCCCGATCGCCGTGCGCTCCGACCGCATGCAGCTTCAGCGCCGTGCCCAGGCCGACGCGCGCACGGCTGCCGTGAAAGCCGTCGAGTACCAGGGCACCTACGTGCAGGTGAGCCTCGCGCCCCTGGGCGAAGCGGCCGACGTGCAATGGACGGCGACCGTCGCCGACGCTGATTTCGACGCTTCGCCGCTGCAGCCCGGCGAAACCGTCTACGTCTCGTGGCTGCCCGGTGCGGCCCACGCACTGGCCGCCTGAACGAAACACCCCTCACATTTGCCAACGAAGGAGAAGACCACCATGTCCGACAGCCACGACAAGACCGCCCAGCCCAACGCCACACGCCGCACCCTGATCAAGGGCGCCGCAGCGGCCGGCGGTGTGATGGGCTTTCCGTTCGTGCATGCGCAAGAAAAGATCACGCTGCGCTACCTGGGCACGGCGGTCAACCAAGACAAGGCGATCGCCGAGAAGTTCAAGGCCGACACCGGCATCACCATCCAGTACATCCCCGTCACCACCGACGACGTGACCAAGCGCGCCGTGACCGCGCCGAACAGCTTCGACCTGATCGACACCGAGTACTTCTCGCTCAAGAAGATCATCCCGACCGGCAACCTGCTGGGCATCGACACCAAGCGCATCAAGAACGCCGACAAGATCACCTCGCTCTTCACCAAGGGCGAAGTGGCCGGCAAGAAGGTGGGCGACCAGGGCACCGCGCCCAAGAAGGTGATGTACCTCGAAGGTGAAAAGTCGAAGAAGTTCGCGACCTCGCCCACGCAGTACATGAGCCTGATCCCCACGGTCTACAACGCCGACACGCTGGGCATCCGGCCTGATCTGATCAAGCGCCCCATCACCAGCTGGGCCGAGCTGCTCAACCCCGAGTTCAAGGGCAAGGCGTCCATCCTCAACATCCCGTCCATCGGCATCATGGACGCCGCCATGGTGGTCGAGGCCATGGGCATCTACAAGTACCCCGACAAGGGCAACATGACCAAGAAGGAGA
>JACMKJ010000023.1 GCA_014380155.1 Rhizobacter sp.
ATCATGGGCCGGGTCTGGATCGGCATCCTGCCCAACGAACACTCCAACCTCATCGGCCTGAGCAAATACGCGCGCATCTGCGACTGGATCATGTCGCGCCCGCAGATCCAGGAAGAGGCGGTGACGATGCTCGCCAACGAGTTGCAATCGCGCGTCAAGCCCGATGGCCTGGCCATCGTGATGGAGGCCGACCACTTCTGCATGCAGTGGCGCGGCGTCAAAGACAGCGACTCGATGATGACCAACAGCGTGATGCGTGGCGCCTTCCTGAAAGACGCCAACCTGCGGCGCGAGTTTTTGTCATTGCTCAGCAAGAAGAATTGATGGGGTTCCACCATGCTCGTACGTCTGATGTATGCCAGCCGCGCCACCGACTCCATCAACCAGGAGGCGCTGGCTTCCATCTTGAAGAAGTCGCGCCAGAACAACCCGGCCACCGGGGTCACCGGCGTGCTGTGTTTTTCGGAAGGCTTGTTCCTGCAGCTGCTCGAAGGGGGGCGCCTGCCGGTGAGCCAGCTCTACAACCGCATCGCCAATGACCCGCGCCACCGCGACGTGATGCTGCTCAGCTACGAAGAAATCGGCGAGCGCAAGTTTGCCGGCTGGTCGATGGGGCAGGTCAACCTGTCACACCTGAACGCGTCGCTGCTGTTGAAATATTCGGAAACCGCCACGCTCGACCCGTATGCGGTGTCGGGTGCGGTGTCGATGGCGCTGTTCAATGAGCTGGTGGCCACCGCGTCGGTGGTCTGCACCTAAGCGGCTGCCGGTTCGACGTAATGCCGCGCCAGCTCGGGCGGCAGCGGTGAGTCGAGCAGCGCCGCGGCCAGGCGCAATGCATCGGCCGTCTCGGGTGCCAGCGCGCCAGTCTCCTTGTGCCGCATCGCCGCGTCGAGCCAGGCGCGCACCAGCACCGGCTTGAGCATCCACGGCAAGGCCTGCACTTCTTGCAGCGCGTGCACCAGGCCGTCGGCGTCGGGGGCTTCGCAGGGCGGCAGGGCCTCGTCCTTCAGCCAGGGTTTCATCACGCTCGTGTACCAGGCCTCACCCTCGGGCAGCAGCCGCGCCAGGAAGGCGGTGAGGCGTGCGATCTGGCGCAGCGTATGCAACGACAGCAGGGTCATGTCGTTGTGCGCGTCGGTCGAGGGTTTCATCGCCTGCGGTTCGCCCAGGCGCTGGCGCAGCAGCAACAGGTGCAGCCGGTCGATCGGGCGCACCTGGCCGTCGGCGGCCATCACGCGGCGGGCCGATTCCATCAACTGCTGGCGGTCGGTCAGCGGGGCGCGCGAGACCCGTTTCAACAAGGCTTCGAGCCAGGGCAGGCGCACCGCCGGGCCGAGTTTTTTGACTTCGCCGCGCAGGGCGTCGGCACTGGTCAGGCCTTTGGTTTCATCGCGCCAGGCGCGGCGCTCGCGCTGGCTGCCGGGCGTGAGCAACAAGGCCAGGATGGTGGCGCGCAGCTCGCCGGGGCCGTTGAGGCGCGACAGGCGGTCGATGGCTTCGCGCTCTTCGCTGTCGGTCACGGCGCGTGGCTCGGGGTTCGGGGCAGGGTGTTCGGCCATGGGAACAGCATAGGCGATGGGGGCAGCCATGGCGGTCAGAGCGGGTGCCGCGGGGCGGTAGGGTTCGTCCGGCACGCTGCCGGCCTCCAGCAGGGGCGCCGGCAGGGGCTCCATGCCGCGCCCATACAGGCGGCGCAGGCGCTCGGGCAGCGGCGGGTGGGTTTTCAGCCAATCGGCTGGCGCTTGCAGCAGCATCGCGGCGAGCAGGCGGGCCGGCACGCGGGTGAGGCGGTCTTCGTGCTGGTTCATCTGGTGCCATACCTTGCGCAGCACCCCGCCCAGGCCGTCGCGGCTGCGGGTGAACTGCACCGCGCAGGCATCGGCCAGCAGCTCGCGCTGGCGCGAAACCGCGGCTTGCAGCAGCTGCCCGGCAATCCAGCCCAGCAGCCCGGCGGCGATGAACACCGGCCCGATCAGCAGGCCGATGCCGGAGCGCTGGCCGTTGTCGTCAGCCTCGATCAGCGAGTGGCCGTAACCGTGCACCAGCGACAAGCCCCACACCAGCGCCAGCAGCTGCATGTTGAGCCGCAGGTCACCCTGGTGGATGTGGCCGAACTCGTGCGCCACCAGGCCTTGCAGCTCGTCGCGCGTGAGCCGCTGCAGCGCGCCCCGGGTGACGGCCACCACCGAACTCTCGGGCGACCAGCCGGCGGCAAAGGCGTTGATGGCGTCTTCACGCTCCAGCACAAACACCTGCGGGCGCGGCAGGCCGCTGGCCAGCGACATCTCGTCGACCACGTTGAACAGGCGGCGCTCGGCCATGTCTTGCGGGTCGGTCAGCAGGCGGCCACCGGCCCATTCGGCCACGTGGGTGCCGCCACCCTCGCGCAGGCGCCCGAGCTCGACCCAGGCGCCGCCCAGCACGAACATCAACACCACGGCGGTGTTGGTCTCGAAGAAGAGCGGCGGCAGGCTGTCGAAATCGAAGCCGAGCACCCACCACAAGCCTTTCCAAACCGCCCACAACAAGCCGTTGACGGCGAAGATCAGCCCCAACAGCATCACGACGAACAACGCCAGCAGCCGCTGCGTGGCGCGGCGTGCGTCGTCTTGCTGGTCGCGAAAGCGCATGTCGATGCGCCGCTGGGCGGCTTAGAGCTGCACGCGCACCGCAGCCCGTTCGGTGTCGCTGGCGGTCGACTGCAACATCGCCGCCTCGCGGAAGCCGAACAGGTTGGCCATCAGGCTGGTGGGGAACTGTTGCGCGGCGGTGTTGTAGTCGAGCGTGGCGTCGTTGAAGAGTTGGCGCGAGAAGGCCACCTTGTTCTCGGTGCTGGTGAGTTCTTCGGCCAGCTCGCGCAGGCTCTGGTCGGCCTTCAGCTCGGGGTAGGCCTCGACCAGCGCCATCAGCTTGGTCATTGCGCCACCCAGCACCTGCTCGGCCATGGCCAGGCTGGTGACGGCACCGGCAGTGGCCGGGCGGCTGCGCGCCACGTCGGCCGCGGCCTTGGCCTGGTTGCGGGCGGCCGTCACGGCCTCGAGCGTCTCGCGCTCGTGGGCAGCGTATTTGCGCGCCACTTCCACCAGGTTGGGAATCAGGTCGTAACGTCGCTTCAGCTGCACGTCGATCTGTGCAAACGAGTTGCCGATGACGTTGCGCAGGCGCACCAGGCGGTTGTACGAACCTACCCCCCAGAAAACCAGCACGGCCAGGACGATCCAGCTGACGATTTGCACAGTCCCCATCAAAGCTCCCTCAGGTTGACCCGTGCGCACTCTATACGAGCGGCGGCCGATGTTTCGACCCGGCCCGAAGCATCGGGCGGCCGATCGCTCACATGATGTGACTTATGAACCCATTCGACCCATCGTCACTTTCCGTTTCACTGCTCGCTCTGGGCGCTGCCGTGTTCGCCCTCGCGGGCTTCGTCAAAGGGGTGATCGGCATGGGCCTGCCCACCATCGCCATGGGCTTGCTGAGCGTGGCGATGCCGCCGGCCCAGGCCGCAGCGCTGCTGATCGTGCCCTCGCTGGTGACCAATGTGTGGCAGATCGTGGGGCCGGGCTGTTGGGTGTTGCTGCGGCGCCTGGCCACGATGCTGGCCGGCGTGTGCCTGGGCATTGCCGCCGGCGTCGGTTGGCTCACCGGCCAGGGCAATGGCTCGACCCGTGTGATTGCCGCGCTCGGGGTGGCGCTGGTGGTTTATGCCTTGTTGGGCCTGATGAAAGTGAAGCTGCAGGTGAACCCGCGGCATGAGCGCTGGCTGTCGCCCGTGGTGGGCCTGGCTACCGGGCTGGTGACGGCGGCCAGCGGGGTCTTCGTGATCCCGGCGGTGCCCTACCTGAATGCGCTCGGCCTCGACAAAGAAGACCTGGTGCGTTCGCTCGGCATCTCGTTCCTGGTGTCGACCATCGCGCTGGCCGTGAGCCTGCGCAGCAGCGGTGCCTTCGAGATGGGCAACGCCATGGGTTCGGTGCTCGCGCTGCTCCCGGCATTGGCCGGCATGGCGCTCGGCCAGTGGGTGCGCTCGCGTGTGCAGCCCGAGCTGTTCAAGAAGATCTTCTTCTGCGGCTTGTTGGCGCTCGGCAGCTACCTTGTTCTACGCTCTGAGCTGTGACCGCGCCAGAACCAAGATTCGCCAAGATCGCCGCGATGATCGGCGACCCCACCCGTGCCCGCATGCTGGCGGCGCTGATGGGCGGTGAGTTCATGGCGGCCGGCGAGCTGGCGCAAGCCGCAGGGGTGACGCCGCAGACCGCGAGCACGCACATTGCCAAGCTGGTCGATGCCGAGATGGTGGTCACCCGCAGCCAGGGCCGGCACCGTTACTTCCGCCTCGCCGATGCCGACATCGGCCATGCGCTCGAAGCCTTGTCGCTGGTGGCCGAACGCCACGTGAGCGCCGACAAGTGGGAGCGCGGCGCCTACAAGCCCTTGAAAGCCGCGCGCACCTGCTACGGCCATCTCGCCGGCGAGCTGGGTGTGCAGTTGTTCGACGGCCTGCTGGCGCGCGGCACGCTGGCGCCGCACGAGGGGCACTTCGTGGTCACCGAAGCGGGTGTCCAGCAACTGCAGGCGCTGGGGCTCGAGTGGCCTTCAACGACCACCGTGCGGCGTGTCGCCTACCCCTGCCTCGATTGGTCTGAACGACGCGACCACCTGGCCGGCAGCCTCGCCGTGGCGATGCTGGAGCAGGCGGTCTCGAACGGCTGGCTGCTGCGCACGAAAGGCTCGCGGGCCTTGACGCTCACGCCATCGGGCCGCAAGGCATGGGCGCCCTGGCTGGATCAGAGGTCCATGCGGTCGGTGGCTTCAAAACCCGAGGACGAGTTCCGCGAACGCCAGGCCTTGTAGCCGCGGGCGCGCAGCGCGCAGGCCGGGCAGTGGCCGCACCCGTAGCCCCACTCCTGGCGCTTGCTGCGCTCGCCCAGGTAGCAGGTGTGGGTGTATTCGACGATCAAGTCGTTGAACGCCTCACCGCCCAGCGTGGCGCTCAGCTCCCAGGTCTGGGCCTTGTCGAGCCACATCAGCGGGGTTTCGATGGCCATGGGCGTGTCCAGGCCCAGGCTCAGTGACACCTGCAGTGAGCGCAGCGTGTTGTCGCGGCAGTCGGGGTAGCCCGAGTAGTCGGTCTCGCACATGCCGCCCACCAGCACGTTGAGGCCGCGCCGGTAGGCGATGGCGGCGGCGAAGTTGAAGAACAGCAGGTTGCGCCCTGGCACGAAGGTGTTGGGCAGGCCGGTCGAGGTCATCTCGATCTCGCGCTCCTGGGTGAGCGCGGTGTCCGACAGCTGGCCCAGCAGCGACAGGTCGATCATGTGGTCTTCGCCCAGCCGCCCGCCCCAGTGTGGGAACTGCGCATAGATCTGCGAACGCACGGTGAGCCGGCATTCGAGCTCGATGTCGTGGCGCTGGTTGTAGTCGAAGCCGATGGTCTCGACGTAAGGGTAGCGCTCCAGCGCCCAGGCCAGGCAGGTGGTCGAATCTTGGCCCCCGGAGAAGAGCACGAGTGCGCGGCGCGGCGTCATGACCTGATCTCTCCCTGGCCCAGCACCACCCATTTCATCGAGGTCAGCCCCTCCAGCCCCACCGGCCCGCGGGCGTGGAACTTGTCGGTGCTGATGCCGATTTCGGCGCCCAGGCCGTACTCGAAGCCGTCGGCAAAACGGGTGCTGGCGTTGACCATCACGCTGGCCGAGTCGACCTCGCGCAAGAAGCGCATGGCGTTGGCGTGGCTGTCGGTGAGGATGGCATCGGTGTGGTGCGAGCCGTAGCGGTTGATGTGGGCGATCGCTTCGTCCAGGCTCTTCACGAGCTTCACGCTGATGATGGGGGCGAGGTACTCCTCGCTCCAATCCTGCTCGGTGGCGGGGGTGAGATGCGCCTTCGGCACCGCCTTCAACAACTCGAAGCTCGCCCCATCGACGCGCATCTCGACACCCTTGGCCGCGAAGGCAGCACCGATCTTCGGCAGAAACGCCGATGCCACTGTTTCGTGAACCAGCAGCGATTCGGCGGCATTGCAGGGGCTGTACTTCTGCGTCTTGGCGTTGTCGGTGACGCGCAACGCCATTTCCAGGTCGGCGCTCGCATCCACATAGATGTGGCAATTGCCGTCCAGGTGCTTGATGACCGGCACGCGGGCCTCGCGGCTGATGCGCTCGATCAGGCCCTTGCCACCGCGTGGAATGATCACATCGACCGCTTCGGGTGAGCTGATGAGGTAACCCACCGCAGCGCGGTCGGTCGTCTGCACCAACTGCACCGCCTCGGCCGGCAGGCCGGCTTCGACCAGTGAGGCCTGCACCAGCTTCCACAGCGCGAGGTTGGAGTGGATAGCCTCGGAGCCGCCCCGCAGGATGCATGCGTTGCCGCTCTTGATGGCCAGCGACGCGGCCTCGATGGTCACGTTGGGCCGGCTCTCGTAGATCATGCCGAACACGCCCAGCGGCACCCGCATCTGGCCGACGCTGATGCCGCTCGGGCGCTGGCGCACGCCTGAGATCTCACCCACCGGGTCGGGCATGGCGGCGATCTGTTCGCAGCCTTCGGCCACGGTGGCGATCACTTTCCCGGTGAGGCGCAAGCGGTCGACCATCGGCGCAGCCAGGCCGGCCGCGGTGGCCGCGTCGATGTCTTGCTGGTTGGCCTCGGCGAGCGCTGCCGTCTCGCTGCGCAGCCGCCGCGCCAGCGCCAGCAGGGCCGCATTTTTC
>JACMKJ010000304.1 GCA_014380155.1 Rhizobacter sp.
CCGCCGCGCTCACCGTGCGCGGCTCGGCGAGCTTTGGCACGGGGGCCTTCGGCGTTCACCACACCGACCCGGCTTCAGGTGGGCTCACACTGCACAGCGGCGCCGACCTGCCCAGCCTGCCTTTGCAACTGACCAGCACACCGGGCACGCCTGCCTCGGCCTCGGTGCTGGCCAGCGACCCAGCGCTCGCAGCGCTGGCGCCACAAGGCCTCTTCGCCAGCCTGTTCCGCATGGACAAAGCCAGCTGGCGCGCGCAGCCCATGGTGCATGAGCTCGATTGCAGCAACGCCTGTGACACAACGCTGGCCGAGGCCACCACACGCCACCAGCTCGTATGGCTGCGCGGCGGGCTGCGACTCGATACACCGGTGAACCTGGGCACACCGCAATGGCCGGTGCTGCTGGTGGTCGACGGGCCGGTGGCGCTGCAGGCTGGCGTCGTCATCCATGGCCTGATCTATGGCACCCATACCAGCTGGCTCGACACCGCCGGCGCGTCGATCCGCGGCGCCGTGGTGCTCGAAGACACGCTGCAGGCCAGCGGCGGCACGCAGATCCACCACCACCTCGACGTGCTGCAGGCGCTGCACCAGCACACCGGCAGCTACGCCCGCGTGTCGGGCAGCTGGCGTGACTTTTGAGACCCACACCATGACAACACGTCAACGAGGCATCTCCCTGGTCGAAGCGCTGGTCGGCGTGCTGCTGCTCTCGCTGGGTTTGCTCGGCGCGCTGCGCATGCAATCGTGGTTGCGGCTCAACGGTGATGTGGCCGGGCAACGCACTGAAGCCGTTCGCCTGGCCCAACAAGACCTGGAACAGCTGCGCGGCTTTGCCGATCAGGCGGCCTTCCAGACCATCGCGAGCCAGCGCAGCGAGGGCACCGAAAGCCCCTTCACGCTCGACCGCAATGTCGTGGCCCACACCGCGTTGAAAGTCAGCCTTGTTAGCGTGAGTTGGCAAGACCGAAGCGGTGCCACACAAACCGTGCAGCTGCACTCCAGCATCAACGGCCTGGCACCGGTGTACTCGGCCGCACTCGCGCTACCGACACAAGACATGAGCTTGCCGCCCCGACGGCATCTGCCAACTGGTGCGAGGCGTTTGAGCGAAGGTCGCAGCGTGCTCAAGCCATCGAGCGGCAGCCGCGTGGCCTGGATCATCAACGACGCCACCGGCGAGGTCAGCGCCGAATGCAGCGTGCCCGCCACGCTCGCCGCCCGCGACATCACCGAGGCCGACCTCACGCGCTGCACCGAACTCACGGCGCGACTGCTGCGTGGCTACATCCGCTTCTCGTTGAGCCCCGTGCCCGATGCACTGAACGCCAACGATGCCCCACTCGCTCTCACGCTGACCCCGGCCACTGCGCGCTGCGAAACCGAAGCCGTGCGACGCGCGGGCGAGCATTACCTCGCCTACACCTGCCTGCTGACCACAGGCGCTTCTGAGCCCTTGCGCATCGTGCCCACGGGCTGGGCCTTTGGCGCCACCGCCACCACCTTCAAAGCCTGCCGATACGTGCATGCCAACCCCAGTGCGCCGCACAACTACCTGGTGATCCGCGGAGACGCCGCGTGCCCCGGCCCGCAACCGCAGCACAATGGCGTTTCCGTGGCCACCGTTCAGCACCAGCCGTGAACGGGCGGCCTCTCCACAGGCCACCCCGATGACGTTTTCACCTGCCGACCACACCGCCATGCGCAGCGCGCTGGCGCTCGCCGCCCAGGCCGTGGGCCTGAGCGAGCCCAACCCGCGTGTCGGCTGCGTCATCACCAGCGCCGACGGCCGCGTGCTCGGCCAGGGCCACACCCAGCAAGCCGGTGGCCCGCACGCCGAGGTGATGGCTTTGCGCGACGCGGCCGAGCGAGGTCATGAAGTGCGTGGCGCCACGGCGTATGTGACGCTCGAACCGTGTTCACACCATGGCCGCACGCCACCCTGCTGCGACGCCTTGATCGCTGCCGGCCTCGCGCGTGTGGTGGCAGCAGTGCAAGACCCCAACCCGCTGGTGGCCGGTGAAGGCGCGGCCCGACTGCGCGCTGCCGGCATCGCCGTCGACATGGATCTGTTGGCCGACGAATCGCGCGAGCTCAACATCGGCTTCTTCTCGCGCATGCGGCGCAAGCGGCCCTGGGTGCGACTGAAGTCGGCCGTGTCGCTCGATGGCCGCACGGCGCTGGAGAACGGCCGCAGCCAGTGGATCACCGGTGAGGCGGCGCGCACCGATGGGCACCTGTTTCGCAAGCGGGCGGGCGCCATCCTCACGGGCGTAGGCACCGTGCTCGAAGACAACCCCCGGCTCGACGTGCGCCTGGCTGAAACGGCACACCAACCGCTGCGCGTGATCGTCGACTCGCGGCTCGACACGCCCAGCAACGCGCGCATCCTGGAGCCGCCAGGCGCCGTGCTGATCTACGCGGCCGCACCCGACAAGGCGCAGCGCGAGGCGCTGCGTGCCAAGGGCGCCGAGATCGCGCTCGCCCCAGGCGCCCACGGCAAGGTCGACCTCGCCAGCCTGCTCACCGACCTGGCCCAACGTGGCATCAACGAGTTGCACGTCGAAGCCGGCCACAAGCTCAGCGGCTCCTTCGTGCGCGAAGGCCTGGTCGACGAGTTCCTCATTTACCAGGCGCCCAAGCTGCTGGGCGCCGGCCAGGGCCTGGCCTCGTTCGGCCCCATCGAGGCGCTGGACGACGCGCTTGCGCTACGCTTCGTCAGCATCGAGCGCCTCGGTGACGACCTGCGCCTGATCGCACGCCCACCGGGCCGCGAACACTTCTGACACCTCACGGCACCCCATCATGTTCACAGGCATCATCACCGGCCTCGGCCGCATCGTCGACGTCAAGCCGCTGGGGGCCGACGCCTCTCACGGCAAACAGCTGGTGCTGCAAGCACCCGCCGGCTACCTCGACGACGTGCAACTCGGCGACAGCATCGCCCTCAACGGCGCCTGCATGACCGTCACCAGCTTCGACGCCGCCAACCAGCGCTTCACCATCGACATCTCGGCCGAGAGCCTCGACAAAACCGCCGGCCTCGCCGAGCCCGGCCCGGTCAACCTTGAGAAAGCCTTGCGCGCCCACGACCGCCTGGGCGGCCACATCGTCAGCGGCCATGTGGACGGCATCGGCCACGTCGATTTTTTTGCGCCCGTCGGAGAGTCGTGGGAGCTGCGCATCCGCTCACCCAAGGCGCTGGCCAAGTTCCTCGCGTACAAAGGCTCGATCACCGTCAACGGCGTGAGCCTCACCGTCAACCGGGTGAGCGACCTGGCGGACGCCTGCGAATTCAGCATCAACCTGATCCCGCACACGATCGAGAACACGACGCTCGGCACGCTCAAGGCGGGCAGCGCGGTGAACCTCGAAATCGACTTGATCGCCAGGTACGTGGAAAGAATGCTCACACCCGGCGTCGCGGCCTGAGGGTTCACCCTGCCGGGGAGAGACCGGCCGCCTACAATCGCGGGATGCCTATTTCTCCTGTCCCAGAGCTCATTGCTGAGCTGGCTGCCGGCCGCATGGTCATCCTCGTTGACGAGGAAGACCGCGAAAACGAAGGCGATCTCGTGCTCGCCGCCGACCACGTCACGCCCGAAGCCATCAACTTCATGGCGCGTTTCGGCCGCGGCCTGATCTGCCTGACCCTCACCCGCGACCGTTGCGAGCGCCTGCGCCTGCCGCCCATGGCCACGCGCAACGGCACGCAGCACGGCACGGCCTTCACCGTTTCGATCGAAGCCGCCACCGGCGTCACCACCGGCATCTCGGCCGCCGACCGCGCCCGCACCATCCAGGCCGCCGTGGCGCGCGATGCACAACCCAGCGACCTGGTGCAACCCGGCCACATCTTCCCGCTGCAAGCCAAAGACGGCGGCGTGCTCATGCGCGCCGGCCACACCGAGGCTGGCTGTGATCTGGCCGTCATGGCTGGCTGCTCACCCACGGC
>JACMKJ010000305.1 GCA_014380155.1 Rhizobacter sp.
GACAACCGTCACCGTCAAGACGCTATTTGCCAAGTCCATTGATGAAAGCGGGTGGCTTTTGGTCAAGCTGGAACCCAGCGGTCAGCGCATTGCACTCTGCGAGTTCACGAAGGTGGCTATTACCAAAGAGGACACCCGGGTCCACTTCCTCATCCTCGAAGGACGCTACAAGGGCAAAGCCGCCAGCTTGTCCAAGGAGAACAAGGCGAGGTGTCTGGTAGATGTGAAGCGCGGGTCGGGTGCAAAGCTCACTGCCAAGATCATCGGAAGAAAGGAAGAACGCTCCGTGGTCAGGAGCGATGGCAGGCTATACAACCAGCTTTGGGCAACACTGAGCTTTGATGGCAAGACGGCGCGAATCACACTGGATTCGGATGTTGATTTCCGCGAGGAAAACCCGCTTAGTCCCTACCAAGGGCAGATCAGACATTCGGCACCGTTGCCCAAAGGCACTTACAAGATAAAGACGCCTGAGGCTGCCGGAAAAGAGGAGTACACCAGCTTCTACGTGACCCGACCCGGTGGGTATCCCGGACTGAAGTACCACACGGTCTGGTTTGGGGTTGACTATGCCGGCAACTACTACAGCAGTTTCGTGCATGTGGGGAACATCTCCGAAGGCTGTGTCACAACTTATCAGTTGGAGATGTGGAACCCGCTCTATCTTTACTTGATCTCCAATCGGTCAGATCCAGAAGGCAAGTATGTCGGCACCATCACGATTGAGTAGTTTTCTGTGGGTGGCATTCGCGTCGTGCGTGAGCGCGGCAGAAGCAACCACTTGGACTATTGAACAGTCTCGGACCACCGCGGACATTCACGGCCTCTATGAGATTCAGCAAGAAGCGGGCGCTTTCCTTCAGAGGGAAAACAAGAGGCGCGGAACAGACTTCTATGTGGGACACCCAGACGTGAGGGTCTTGGTGCCTACCTGCGCTGTTCCGCTCAAGACGAAATGGGGCAAGCAAAAGCACGCCCGGGTGTATACGGTCCTTGTTAGCTGTCGGAAGGCGATTCCCGAAAACTACGGGAAAGCGAAGTGGGATGTAGAGGTGTCAGCGTTCAGCACCGCGGAGATCGCGGCACACCAAGCGCGACACAAAGTGCTCCCCGCCTCTTCACCGGCCTCAAGGTGAAGCGGTGATGGCTTCTGCTAGCACTGTCCTTGGCGCAGGGGATTGATCGCATTGGATTGATCGCCACGATCTGACGCGCCGCGATGCGAAGGTTCTGGGATGCCGGCCGCCTCCTAAGCGGCAAATACAGGTTCGATTCCTGTCGGCGGGACCACCGACCCCTCGCCAACCCGCCCCTCACTCAAGCGGCGCCGGGCCCCGAGTCCAGGGGTTGAAACAAGTTGTGTACCGCCGTGACAATTCACACATGAGTCGGCACCAACCAGCATTCAAAGCCACGCAAGTCTTCGACTGGGCCAGCGAGCCCTCGGATGAGCGTCCCACAGACTTCGGCCGTAGCACTGGCTATTCGGTTTTGTCTGGATATGGCACCCTGGGGGAAACACCCACCGCCCGTCGCCGTCACCATGAGCGCAGCAACGGCTTCGCCAAGCTGCTTGTTTCCTGCTTCTTGATCCTGAGCATCAGCGTGGTTGGCATGCTGGTGATGGTGCGCTTTCTCCAGGCCTGAGCCCGCACCGGCGGCTGCGGCCGCTTTACCCTCCCATAACACTCCACTACTCGGGAAATAGGGGTGTGCTTCCTCGACCCAACGACTAGATTAGGTTCTTGCGCAAAGCGCGCACGTCCTTGTTGTCCCGTTGTTTCGGAGGATGCGAATGGCACGCCCCAAGACACCCGCGAAGTCGTCGAAACGCCTGGTGTGGCGCATTTCGGATCACGCGCCTTTGGGAGAATGGGTGGATCCCGGCCTGGCGGCGGAGCCCTCGAAGACCGAGGACCTGCCCGAGGTGAGCTCGGGCCGTTGGCTCAGGTCGTCTTTTGATCTGCTCAACGGTGTGGAGATCAACGACGACCCGAACACCGTTCCCGACGATTTGTTCGACGAGCTTTTTCCGCCCCCACGCGAAGCGCTCAAACGACCGCGCGAATGATGCGCGGTCCGTTGACTGGGCAATCTGCGCGTGTCACCCCTTTGATGGCAAGACCTGTTTCTGCACGGTGGGCAAACCCGCACGTTGCCAACCATCGATTCCACCATTGAGGAATCGGGCATTCACGCCGAGTGACCTCAAGCGCAGCGCTGTGACGCGGCCCACTTCGTGCCCGTAGACGCAATACACCAGCACGGCGTGCTCGCCCAACAGTTCGTCAGCCCACTGCGCCACGCGGGCTGGGTCGCGCCATACGGCCCCCGGCAGCACCGTGGGCGAGGTGTCGAACACCCCCGCGCGGCGCACGTCGATCACACGCATGCCGGTGGCGTCGGCTTGTGACACGCCCCAGGCGTCGCCCGCGGCATGCACCGCCTCCTGGTAGCGCTGGTAGACCTCGGGCCACTCGATGGCGTCGAGGAACGCGCCGACGTCGGCTGGCAGCCGCAGCAACAGAATCGGCACCCCACTCGCCTTGGAGCCCGACCCCACGCCACGATGGACGAGCAAGCCGTCTTCCGGCGTGAAGACGAGTTCAAGCTCACCGTGCGCGCGTGCAGCAGCCAGGGCAGCGAAAGACGCGCGCCATGCATCGACCGAACCGAAACTGGCACATAAGGCCAGTGCCATGGGAGGAGGTGGCATGTTCATCAGAGACCTTTCAAACGACCAAGGGGCGCAGCAGGGTGACGGCCAGGCCGACCAGCGCACAGCCCGCGAGCAAGGGCAACACACCGACCTTGAAGCGGAACAAGGCCACCGCGGCCGCCACCGCGATCAGCGCAGACACCCCGTCGAAGTGCCCACCAAACCCTTGCGGCCACAGCACGTGGTACGCAAAGAACAGCGCGAGGTTGAGGATCACGCCCACCACCGCGGCCGTGATGGCGGTCAGCGGTGCGGTGAACTTGAGATTGCCGTGGGTCGACTCCACCAACGGGCCGCCGGCCAGGATGAACAGGAACGAGGGCAAGAAGGTGAAGAAGGTGACCACCGTGGCAGCAGCCGCACCACCCAGAAACAAGGCCTCGGGCCCGAACACCTGCTTGAGCCAGCCACCCACGAAGCCCACGAAGGCCACCACCATGATCAGCGGGCCGGGCGTGGTTTCACCGAGCGCGAGGCCGTCGATCATCTGCGCGCCGCTCAACCACTGGTGCTGCTCCACCGCGCCCTGGTAGACGTAGGGCAGCACGGCATAGGCTCCACCGAAGGTCATCAACGCGGCCTTGGTGAAAAACCAGGCCATCTGCGTGAGCGTGCCCGCCACACCGTACTGCGCCACCAGCGCTGCCATCACACCGCCCCACAAGGCCAGGCCCACCAGCACCACCTGAGCGAAACGAGCGCGCGAAAAAAGCGCGTGGCCTGGGGTGGGCGTGTCGTCATCGATCAGTGCCGGGCCGTAACCCTTGTTGGCGCTGCCATGGCCTCCACCCACGACGAACACCTGCGGCGCATGGCGCCCACCCAAGTGGCCGATCAAGGCGGCCGCCAACACGATGGCGGGGAACGGCACGTCGAACGCAAAGATCGCCACGAAGGCCAGCGCCGCAATGCCCCACAGCCAGTTGTTCTTCAAGGCGCGTGTGCCGATGCGGTGGGCCGCATGCAACACGAGCGCCGTGACCGCGGGTTTGATGCCGTAGAAGATGCCGGCCACCACCGGCACGTCGCCATACACCAGGTAGACCCACGACAAGCCCACCAGGATGAACAAGGAAGGCAGCACGAACAGGGCACCCGCCACGATGCCACCCCACGTGCGGTGCATCAGCCAGCCGATGTAGGTGGCCAGCTGCTGGGCCTCAGGCCCGGGCAGCACCATGCAGTAGTTGAGCGCGTGCAAGAAGCGCTTCTCGCTGATCCAGCGGCGGCGCTCCACCAGCTCGGTGTGCATGATGGCAATCTGCCCTGCCGGGCCACCGAAGCTGATGAAGCCCAGCTTGAGCCAGAACCAGAAAGCCTCGGCGAAGGGCACGGCCAGGGGTTTTTCGGTGGGGGTCATTTCGCGGCGATTTTGTGGGCCACGTACAGCGCATCGAAGACGCTGCAAGCGGCGGTGAGCAATGAATCGTCGTTGGCGTGCAGATCGCGCAGGCCACCCAGAATGGTTTCGAGCCCGGCCGCCTCGGGCACCGGGATGCCACCGACATCGAGAACGTGCACCACCTGGGCGACACGGCGCAGGCGCTCGTCGCCATCGAAGCCGAAGCTCGCCACCATCACCTCGAAGGAAACGAGACCGCCCACGTGGCTGAAGGTGGCGCCGTCGAAGTCGAACCCGAGTGCGCCGCGCGGCAGCTTGAGCGGCTCTTTCAGCCAGACGAAGCGGGCGTCGGCGTCGATGAAGCGGCGCACGAACCATGCACATGCCAGGCGGTCGACCCAGGGACGCGCGCGCGTGGCCCAGCGTTTGCCGAGGTACTGGCCGGGTTCGAGGCGAGCCACGCGGGCGGCCCTCGGCTGCGGCTCGCCCGGCGAGTAACGCACATCGACATCGCGCCGCAGGGCGGCCAGAAACTCCTGGGCCTGCAGCAGCGAGACGCCAGGGAAATAGTCAATGCGCTGCACGGCGGCCAGCGCTTCGGCCAGGC
>JACMKJ010000306.1 GCA_014380155.1 Rhizobacter sp.
CCCGCCAGCAGCATCGCCAGCGCGGGCTTGCGGGCAGCCCGCCAGGCCGATGCGCCACGCGCTGCCCACGGTCGCTCGATGCAGGTGTACGACAACCAGCCCATGAAGAGCGAGCCGATGACGGTGGCCACCATCGTGAGACGGGGCGCGTCGATCGGGAAATCGGTGATGCGCAGGCCGACGATGAGCGGCCAGTGCCACAGATAAACCGAATACGACCACAAGCCGAGTCGTTGCAGCGCCGGGTTGCGCAGCACGAGATTGCCTTGGTGGCCAGACCCAAGGATCAGCATCACCCCCAGCACCGGCAGCAGCAGGATGGGGCCGGCGCCCACCGCCCCGCGGCGCCACAGCGCGATCAAGAGCGCCGCACCCAACACCATCGCGAGCCCCGCATAACTCGCCAGGGCGCGCCACAGCGGCGCGGGCCCCGTGGGTGATTCATCGCGGCGCAAGAGAAACACCAGGCCACCGGCCAGGAACTCCCAGCAGCGCCCTGGCAGCATGAAAAAACTCGCGTCAGCGTGAGAGCGCGACTGCACGAGCTGCCACGCCAGCGAGAGCAGCATCAACCCGGCGATCACCGCTGCCACGGTGTGCCGGCGTGTCGTCAGCTTCATCAGCCCCATCAACAGCAGGGGGTAGAGCAGATAGAACTGCCACTCGACCGAGAGCGACCAGGTGTGCAGCAGCCAGTGGGTATCGCCCGCGTGGGTGATGTAGCCCGATCGGGCGAGGAAATGGTGATTCGACACAAACAGCAAGGCCGCACGCGCCTGCTCGGCGAGGATCTGCAGATCGAACGGCGGCAGCCGCCATGCACCCACCGCGAACAGCAGCACCACCAGGGCCGCGAGCGCGGGCCAGATGCGCGCCGCACGCGCCGCGACGAAGTGCCAGTAGCCAAAACGGCCCTCGGCCAGCGCGCGGCTGATGATCCGCGTCATCAGGTAGCCAGAGAGCACGAAGAACACGTCAACCCCGATGAAGCCGCCGCCAGCACCCTTGATCTGCAGGTGAAACGCCAACACCAGCAACACGCTGATCCCGCGCAGGCCATTGAGGTCGGCGCGAAAGTCGGCGCGGTTCATGGTTTGGGCAGGGCCCGATCGCGAGAGGGCAACACCAAACGGTCGAGCACAGCCACCAGGCGCTCGCGGGCTTCGAGACGGGTGAAGGTGTGGTCGGCGTTGGCGATGAAGTCGATCGATGCCACCTGCTTCTCCAGCAGGCGCTGCATCGCGCGCCCGCTTTGCTTTCGCAGCAACGCAAAACCAGGCGCCCGCTCCGCGAAGACAAAGCGCAGGCGAATGCCATGGCGCGCAGCGCCCTCGAGCTCGCTCGCGAGGTTGTATCGCAGCGGGACGTGCAGCGCGCGTGCGGCCTCCACCAGGTGCGGCGCCACCACCCCCCAGGCCCGCCGGGTGGCCACTTCGGCGACCAGGCGCACGTTGAGCTCGCCGTGCAGCAACTTGCGCCAAGGCTCACGGGTGAACAGCTTGCCGCGAAACTTGGAGGTCAGCTCGTCAAGCTCGTACTCCTTCACATCACTGAGCTGCGTGCCCTGTTTCCAGAAGTAGGTCAGCGGGTTGATCATCAAGGCCGAGGCCACCGGCTGGCCGGCCACGGCGGCCTTGAGCGCGTGATAAGCCCCCGAGCACAAGCCCACCAGGTGGCACTCGCTCGCGCTGGACTGCGTGCGCAGGTAGTTGAGCGCTGCCGCCACATCTTCGATCGCATGCGGTGAATAGACGACGTTTTCTCGCGCACCCGGCCGTGGCGCGCTGTCGCCGATGCCGGCTATGTCGAGCCGCAACACCGTCATGCCGCGCGCCGCCCATTGCCGCGCGAGCCTGGCCCACAGGCGGTTGGGGCCGATGTGGTGGATGGAGCCGGAGTTGAGCATCAGCACCGCCGGTCGCGGCCCGGCCCCTTCGGGCGTGACGAGCACACCAAAGAGCCGCGTCGACGTACCCGTCTCGACGTGAACCGGTGTCTCCAGCACCTGGGCCCCACCCCCGCCAGCCAGGGCCACACGGCAGCTCAGGCTCAGGCGGTCGGGCGCTTCGGCGGCCACGGGCGCCAGGCCAATCTGTGTCGACCAACCCGTGATGCACGCCACCACGCCAGACACCATGGCTTCGGGGACCACCGCGCGCTGGGCGTCGTCCATCATCCCGGCGTACCCAGGCCAGCGCTCCACACGCACTTCGGCGCCGAGCTTTTGCAGCACGGGCGCCCATTCCGACATGCCGATCACGTCATCGCGCTCGACGATCAGCACCCGCGAAGCGGGCCGGTGGGTCATTGCACGCAGGTCCACCTGCGAGACCGAGGAAGCGGTCTCGCGCGTCATCACGAACCCGGCCGATTCGAGCGCGCCGTTTTCGCCCTGGCCGGGCGTGGTGCCGGTCTGCCCCAGCATGGTGAGCTCACGCACGTAGGCGCGACCGCGCACGACAGGCGCTATCGCGATCAAGCCAGCCACATCGTCGCGCTCGCTGGCGACAAGCGCCGCCAGCGTGGCCCCCAGGCGCACGCCCAGCACCAGCACCTGGCTCACACCGCCCGTGCGCTTGAGCGTGTCGATGGCGTCGTGCACCGAACCCAGCCACTTGGTGGGCACGTGCGACTCGAACTCGTCGCCCTGGGAGTCGCCGCAGCCCGCCAGGTCAAAGCGCAGGCTGGGGAATCCCGCTGCGCTGGCGGCGTCGGCAAAGTGCCGCAGGCTGCGGTGAGCGCAAACCTCTTCAAAGCCGAAGGGGTTGACGACCAAGAGGCCCAGACCCTGGCGCCCTGCCAGGACGGCATCGTGCAGCCACCCGAAAAGCTCGGCGCCTTCGCGGCCGAAGTAAAAAGGCTGAGCCTCGCGCGTGCTCGCTGGAGCACCTTCGTGCTGCGCACTCCGGTATTCGCCCTTGGAGCGGCCCGGCGCGGTCATGGCGCCACCAAGATCGCCACCGGGCGATCCGCATTCAAGGCCCACACCTGCCCTTTGGGGGCCTGCGTGCCGTTTCGTTTGAGCGCAATGCGGCGCTGGCTGCCGGGCGCAAGGTGGAAATCGTTATCAGACACGGTGTAGCCGTCAAGGGCGATGTGCACATGTTGCGCCAGGCCCGTGCTTGCCACCAACAATTCCGCACGCGTGGTCTCTAGCGTCGCCGTCAAGCCCACCTCGGCGCGCACCAGCGAGGGCAGGCCGGTCGGGAAGTGGAACGCTTCGCCGAGCACCGCGCCATCGGCTGCGCACAGGCTCGCATGAACCAGCGTGACACCCGGCTGGCCAAATCGGTAGGCATACGACAGGTCGGAAAACCCCTCCAGACCTTCGGCGAGCGCCACGCTTTGCTGGCCGCGGCCCGGCAGGCGCAGCACCTGCCGCGTTTGCCCGACCCTTGAATCGGCCGGGCCATGGAGCGTGATCTCCAGCGTGGCGGTGAGCGCTTCAGCAGGCTCGTTGATGACGTGGGCATACAGCCCGTTGTTGCCCTCATCGGTGATCGCCACCGCCACCGGCTGCAGCGCGCGGCGCAACGCGTAGAAGCAGGCCTTGGGCAGGCCGGTGTCGTCGACCAGGCCCCAGCCAGCGCCGGCCCACAGGTCTCGCAGAAACCACACCAAAGCACCGCCACAACCCGACCCGGGCCGCCGCCATTCGGCGAAGGCACCGGCCATCAGCTCGCCCGTGACCACCCGACTGAGCGCCAGGTAGCGCTCGTGGTCGACCGTGCGGCAGGCCACGGGATCGACACGGAACAAGCGGGAAAGGTAGTGGTCTCGCACGTCTTCGAAGTCCCAGCCAGCGTTGAGGTCGCGTGGGCTGCGCTCCTTCCACTGCGGGTGGTGCATCCGCAGCCCGTGGCCACCGGGCATGCGTGCCACCGTGCGCTCATCGGGGACGTTGGCGAAGGCCAGGCATTCGGTGGCGAATTTCAGCTCGCAGCGGCGGGCGTCTTCGGGTGCGCGCAGGTAGGCGCCGACCCCGTAATACGAGGTGGTGCCCACGTTGCCCTGGTGCGGGAAGGCGCCACCATGCGCGCTCGACGGCCAGTAGGGCACGTCAGGCAAGGCTTCGTTCACGCGCTCGCGCAGCGTGGTGTGAAACAAGGGCGGGCTCCACAGCTCGCGCGATGCACCCCACATGGCCGCCTGCTGCTCGCCTTCGCTGTTGCCACACAACACCGCCAGCGAGGGGCGGCCTTGCCAGGCCTGCAACTGCTGCTGAACCTCGGTGTGCACATCGGCCATGAAAGCGCCGTCTTGTTCGGGGTAGTCCATGTTGGCAAACATGAACTCCTGCCAGACCAGCACGCCGAGCGAATCGCAGCCGTCGAAGAAGGCCGCTTCTTCGTACACCATGCTGCCGCCCACACGCAGCATGTTCATGCCGGCATCTCGCGCCTGGGCCACCGCGTCATGTGTGGCCTCTGGCGTGGCACGCAGGCTCACCACGTCGAGCGGCGTCCAGCAGGCGCCACGGCAGAAGACCGGCACGCCGTTCACCCGCAGGGCAAAGCGGCCGTCGGAGGTATCGAGCTGCAGGGTGCGAAACCCGGTGCTGCCGAGCTCTGTGACCAGCGGCTCGGAAACACCACGCAAGAACACGCGCACGCGCACCTGGTAGAGCGCCGGTTCTCCATGGGTGTGTGGCCACCACAGCGCAGGGTCGGTGATCGACACGGCACCGCTGTAGCCCGCGTTCGCATCGTCTTGCATCGGGCTGCGCTGCACCACGCCGTCACGCGTGACCTCCAGTTCCATGCGGTCGAGCGACTGATCGGCGCCGAGCTGCAGCAAGCAGGAGACAGCGACCTTGCCGGTCGCATCAGGCTCCACCGTGGATCGCAGTGTCGACAGGGTGACCCTTGGCCCGCTGCGGCGCTCCCACCAGATGTCTTTCGTCGGGCCGACCACGGCCGCAGGCGGCGACCAACCTGGCGTGCGCCCGAGCAGCGTGGTGCGAGTCCAGCGCAGCTGCTGGTTCGCCACCATCGGCGCACGCCAGCGCGGGCGGGGCCGTTTGGCGGCCAGCAACGCGTCGAGGGAATGAAAACGCAGCACCAGCTGATTGGTGCCCGGTTTCAGCAGATGCCGCACGCTGTGCTCGTGGGCCACGAACATGCTGGTGCTGCGCATCAGCAGCTGCCCGTTCAACCACACATCGGCCACCGTGGCCAGGCCGTCGAAGCCGAGCCAAAGTTCTTCAGCCGGGTGCAAGTCGGGGCGCTCGAACTCGACGCGGTACCACCAGTCGTCGGCATCGAAGCGGCGCGGCGGGCCATCGAGGCTCCACAGCTTGAGGGCTCGGAGTTGATCGGCCGCCGGGCCGAGTGTTGGCGCCTTCAGCCATTGATCGGGGGGAATCTCGGCGAGTGGCCCCGGCTCGCTGAAGCGGCCGGGGGCCGTGGCGCACATTTCCCAGCCCCCATCGATGCGCTCCCGTTGTGGGGAGCCGGGCCGGTGCGCCTGGGGCGTCATCGCATGGTTCAAGCGTGCGTGAGTTCAGCCACCGCGTCGCGGATCGAGGCCACGCTGTTGAAGACGCTGCGCTTGAGCATGTGGTCGGCAAACTCGATATCGAACGCGCTTTCGAGGGCCAGCATCACGTTGACGCTAGCGTGCGAGGTCATGCCGGCCTGGTAGAGGTCGGTTCCCGAATCGATCAGGTCGACTGACTTGCTCAAGCGGGCGTGGTCTCGCAGCACGGTGCGAATCTGGGTTTCGATTTGTTGAGCCGTGTCCATGAAATACCTCAAGAAGAAGAGAGCTGAGCCGCAGCCGGCGCCATGAGGGCTGTGACAACGGCTGCAGCGTAGTCGCCATCGTGGCTGAGACTCAGTGCTATCGCGCACACACCCAGCTGCTCGACCCGCAAAGCGGCCTTGCCGTGCAAGGCCAGGCGGCAGGCACCGTCGGGCAACTTCTGCACTTCGATGTCGCGCCAGTCGACGCCGGCCTCGCTCAGGTTGAAGGCCTTGATCGCGGCCTCTTTGGCGGCAAAACGCGCCGCCAGGCGCTGCGCAGTCTGGCCTTCGCCACTCTGCGCGTAGGAGATTTCGCCCTGACTGAACAAGCGCTGAACAAATCGTGCGCCAAACTTGTCGATGGATTCGCTGATGCGCCGAATGTCGACCACATCCATGCCCATGCGCATGCGCTCGGCCTGCGGCAGAGGAAGGGTCAGGTCTTGAAAGGTGGGCGACATGGGGCTTCGAAACAAACGGCTAGCCAGTAGACAAGCATCGTCGATACAAGCCATGAGTGAAATCCCCTTTCTTGAGGGGGAACTTGATGGGCGTCAACGCAGCTGCGCACTATTTCTCGAAACTGGCGTGCGACGGTGGCGCGCAACACGATTCGTGGGATGCAGGCCGCATGCACCCGGCGCTATGCTCATCTGTGTGAAACACACCTCTACTGAATCTCCCTCACATTTCGCGGCGCTGCTGGCCGCCACGCGTGGCATCGCCAACGGCGTTGCAGCGCAGCATGCGGCCGACGTCGACAAGCAGGCCCGCTTCCCCGCCGAGACCCTCGATGCCTTGCGCGGCGCGGGTGTGCTGTCGGCGCCGGTCCCCGCTCATTTGGGGGGGGCTGGTTGCAACATGCAGGAGCTGACCCAGCTGTGCGCCACGCTCTCGCAGGGCTGCGGCTCGAGCAGCATGGTGCTGGCCATGCACTTCATTCAGGTGGCCTGCCTCGCGCGCCATGGTCTGGAAAGCAAGTTCTTCAACGACTACCTGCGCGAGCTGGCGCAGCGCCAATACCTGCTGGCGTCGATCACCTCCGAGGTGGGCACCTTTGGTGACACACGTTCCAGCATCTGCGCCGTCGAGCAGCGCGAGGGGCGTTTTGTGCTCAACAAGGACGCGACCACCGGCTCCTACTGCGCCCACGCAGATGCCATCCTGGTCACTTGCCGACGTGATGCCGACGCGCCCCAAAGCGACCAGGTGCTGGTGCTGGTGAAGCGCGAGAACGCCTCGCTCCAACAGACCACCACCTGGGACACCCTGGGCATGCGTGGCACGTGCAGCCCGGGCTTCCGGCTCGAATCGTCGGGGCCTGCCGAGCAGATCGTGCCCGGCTCGTATGCCGACAGCTCGGCGCAGACCATGGTGCCGTATTCGCACATCCTGTGGTCATCGCTGTGGTGGGGCATCGCCGCCGACGCGGTCGGCCGCGCCGCCAACCACGTGCGCGGCGAAGCGCGCAAGAAACCCGGCACCGTTCCGCCCACCGCCACGCGCCTGGCCGAGGTGTCGGCCCAGCTGCAAGCCATGCGCCAACAGTGGCAATCGGTGGCACAGGCGTTTGACGACGCCGTGCAAACAACCGGCGGTGAACAAGAGCTGCTCGGCATGGGCTGGGCGCTGCGCCTGAACAACCTGAAGATCAGCTGCTCCGAAGCGGCTCCACAGATCGTGCACCGCGCGCTGCAGATCCTGGGCGTGCTCGGCTACAAGAATGACTCACCCTTCAGCCTGGGCCGCCATTACCGCGACGTGCTGTCTGCATCGTTGATGGTTTCCAACGAGCGCATCGCCTCCAAGAACGCGTCGATGCTGCTGGTTTTCAAAGACTCGCCTTGAGCACCCTCTTGAACATCACCTACGACGTCGACAACTTCTACCAGGGCCTGGTCGACCACGGGTTGATCATTCCCTCGGGCGCGCTGGGCGTCTTCGGCCGGGGTGCCGTGTTCGAGCAGGTGCTGGCTGGCTTCAATGAAGTGATCGACCAGGTTGCCCGAGACGATGGCGCCGAGTCGCAAACCCACCCTCCCCTGATCGACCGCGCGCTGCTGGAAAAGGTGCATTACCTCGATTCATTCCCGCACCTGTGCGGCGCGATTCACAGCTTCTCGGGCAATGCGATGCAGGCGCTGGCCCTGGCCGAACGCGCGGGGAACGGGCAGCCCTGGGGCGACCTGCTGACGCAGACCGGCGTGACCCTCACCCCCGCCGCCTGCTACCCCGTCTACCCGACCTTCACCGGCACCCTGCCCCCCGAAGGCCGGCTGGTCGAGCTGCTCGGCTGGGTCTACCGCAACGAGCCCTCGCCCGAACCCACGCGCATGCAATCGTTCCGTGTGCGCGAGTTCATCCGCGCGGGCACGGCCGATCAGGTCGTGGCGTGGCGTGACATGTGGCTGCAACGCGGGCTGGATCTGCTCACCTCGCTGGGTCTGCCTGTGACGTCTGACGTGGCCGCCGACCCCTTCTTCGGGCGCGGCGGCAAGGTGCTGGCGGCGAACCAGATCGAGCAGCGCCTGAAATTCGAGGTGCTGGTGCCCGTCATCTCGCTCGAAGCGCCCACGGCCGTGTGCTCGTTCAACTTCCACCAACAGCATTTCGGCTCCACCTTCGACATCCGCACCGCCGACGGCGCGGTCGCCAGCACGGCCTGCCTGGGCTTCGGCCTCGAGCGCGTCACCATGGCCCTCTTCAAGCACCACGGCTTCGACATCAAGGCATGGCCGCAGTCGGTGCGGGAGCAGCTGTCCCTGTGAGTGCGCACCAGACGCGCAGCGGTCGGTACCGCGCACTGGGCGACCTGTCGGCCAGCACCTATGCACCACACGCGATGCATTCCGAGCTGGCGGTGTGGATCGAGAAAAACTGCTACGTCGACGTCTGGATCGAGCTGTTGCACTCACTCAAGCTGGAACCCGCTGCGGCGATGGCGTTCACGCTGACCGCCGATTTCGAGGGCGACCACTTCACCTTCTTCAAGCCGCCTCAGGCCGACCTGCACGTGCTCTACGGCATCGACGTGCAAGAGCTCAACGTGTGGCGCCCGCTGATCGACCACGTGGCTGAGTACCTCGGGGCGGGCAAACTCATCAGCACGGAGGCCGACTCGTTCTGGCTGCCCGACACCGCCGGCACCGACTACCAGCGTCAGCACGTGAAGACCACGATCTTGCTGAACGACCTCGACGTCGATCAACAGCGTCTCGGTTATTTCCACAGTGCCGGTTACCACGAGCTTGCGGGCGAAGACTTTCGGCAGCTGTTCGAGCGAGAGGCGGGTGAGGGCGTGCTGCCGTTGTACGCAGAGTTGATCCGCATCGACCGTTTGCAACGGAGGCCAAGCGACGAGCTGGCGCAGCTGTCAGGCCAGTTGTTGCGGCAGCACCTGGCATGGCGGCCGACCAGCAACCCGGTACGGCGCTTCGCCACGCGCTTCAACGCCGACCTGCCGCAGCTGCATGCGCGCGGCCTGCCGCACTACCACGCCTGGGCCTTCACCACACTGCGCCAGCTGGGCGCTGCTTTCGAGCTGGCCTCGAACCATCTGCGTTGGCTGGAACCACACGGCGATGCAGGCCTGGCGGGTGCCGCCGAACACTTCGATGTGATTGCCCAAGACTGCAAGTCACTGATCCTGAAGCTCGCGCGGGTGGTGAATGCCAAGCGCGCCTTCGATGCCGCCGAGGCGTTTGCGCCCATGGCCCAGGCCTGGGACGACGGCATGGGTCTGCTGGAGCGTGCTGTCCAGCCCTGAAGTTATTGCGCGGCAGACGCCGCCGCGGGCCGCTTCTTCAGCGCCGCCAGCACCGCCTCGGCAATCGCTTTGTGGCCCAGGGCCGTGGGGTGGCCATCGGAGGTCGGCGGGTAGATCTGGATGTGCCGTGCCACCTCGGCCTCCAGCGCGGGCGTCGGGTCGACGAACGCGATGCCCTTGGCCTTGAACGCCTGCACCAGCTCGGCCTTGTTGGCCTCTTCAATCACGCACAGCTTCTGGTACGCAGGTGGCAGCGGGGCGCCGGTGGTCTTGAGGTAAGAGCAATACGCCTTCTCGCGGGTGGGAATCAGTACCACCATCAAAGGCACGCCTTGTCTGTCGGCCTCGTCCTTGATCGCCGCAAACGCACGCTGGGTGATCTGCATGCCTTCACGCACGTTCGGTTGCGACGGGTCTTGCGCCGACGCGCGCTGCTGTGGCGTGAACACCGTCATGACCGAAGGCGCAGCCGGGTCGGACCAGCTCATGCGCTGGTCGGCCGTCATCTGGGCGGCCAGGCTCTTCTGCTCCACAACGGCGAACGGCTCCAGCACCGTGGCGCGCAACATGCCGTAGAGCACGCTGTGGTGCGACAACCAATCGCGCAGCGCTGCACCACGCCGCTGCGGCACGGGCGCTGCGGCAGACGCTGGCGCCGGAGCGGCCGGCGCAGCCGCCGTGCTCTGGCGCCAGGACTGCCAGTGCGGCAGGGTCTGCGGGGCCATGTAGGCGTCGACAAAGTCGTTGCCGAAATAGAAGCTCACCAGCAACTGGCGCGGCTTGAACTGTTTGGCCAGGCCACCCGCAAGGTGCAGGTACTGCAGCGGCCCGTAGCCACCGAGGCCCATGTTGTAGACGCTGTCACCACCGAGCGTGGCCAGTTGCTGTGGCCACGCGCCGTCACGCGGCGCACCGGAGCCGTAGGTCATCGAGTCGCCGATGGCGACGATGTGGGCCGTCTTGGGCATCTCGCGGTTGCGGAAACCGAGCGCATCGTGCCCCGTGGCGCCGGCCTCGATCTTGTGGCCGAGGAATGAGTCGTGAACCGGATCAACGTTCAGGAAGTCGGCCGGGTCGACAAGAAAGCGGGCCGCCACGTCGGCCAGCAGGACCGCGACGACGATCGCCACGAGGGCGACCCCGGCGGACAGCAGCTTGGTCTTCAGGGGACTGTTCATGGCCCAGCTTCCTCAGGGCCGCTTGACCCCAGTTCGGTGACGCTCAGTCGAGCTCGAAGGCGGTTTCGTAGTTCTGCTTCAGCGCGGGGTCTTGATCTTCTTTGCGCAGGTAGCAGTTGCCCACCGCCAGCACATCGAGCTCGGTGCCCATGAAACAACGGAAGGCGTCTTCGGGCGTGCCCACGATGGGCTCGCCACGCACGTTGAAGCTGGTGTTGACCAGCACCGGGCAACCCGACTTGCCTTCGAAGGCCGTCAGCAGGGCGTGATAGCGCGCGTTGACGCTCTTCTCGACCGTCTGGATGCGCGCCGAGTAGTCGACGTGAGTGACGGCCGGGATGTCGGAACGCGGCACGTTCAGCTTTTCGATGCCGAAGAGTTGCTGCTGCTCGGGCGTCATCTCCACGCGGCGAGCCTTCACCACGTCGGCCACCATCAGCATGTAGGGGCTGTCGCCATCGAGCTCGAACCACTCGCTGACCTTCTCACGCAACACCGACGGTGCGAAAGGCCGGAACGACTCGCGGTACTTGACCTTGAGGTTGAGCGTCTTCTGCATCGAGGGCGAACGCGGGTCGCCCAGGATGGAGCGGTTGCCTAGCGCACGCGGGCCGAATTCCATGCGGCCCTGGAACCAGCCGAGCGCCTTGCCTTGCGACAGGTCTTCGGCGGCGCCATTCACCAGGCTCGCATCGTCGCGCGTTTCGAAGCGCGCACCAGCGGCCTTCAGGCGGGCCTCGATGTCGGCCTGGGCAAACTGCGGCCCGAGGTAGGAGCCGTTCATCGCATCGCCATTCACCACACGCTTCTGGTCCATCTGCATGTGGTAACCCACCAACGCAGCGCCCAGCGCACCACCGGCATCACCGGCAGCCGGTTGCACGTAGATCTTGTCGAAGGCGCCATCGCGCAGGATCTTGCCGTTGGCCACGCAATTGAGCGCCACGCCACCGGCGAGGCACAGGTTCTTGATGCCGGTTTCCTGGCGCAGCGCGCGCGTGAGGCGCAACACGATCTCTTCGGTCACGACCTGCAGCGAAGCCGCCAGGTCCATGTGGTGCTGCGTCAGCGGCTCGCTCGACTTACGCGCCGGCCCACCGAACAGTTTGGCGAACTTGTCGTTCGTCATCGTGAGGCCGGTGGCGTAATTGAAGTAGCTCATGTCCATGCGGAACGAGCCGTCGGGCTTGACGTCGATCAGGTGCTTGTAGAACAGATCCACGTACTTCGGCACGCCGTAGGGCGCGAGGCCCATGACCTTGTACTCACCCGAGTTCACTTTGAAGCCGGTGTAGTACGTCATGGCCGAATACAGCAGCCCGATCGAATGCGGGAAGTGGATTTCCTTCTGCACTTCGAGCTTGTGGCCGCGCCCGATGGCAACCGACGTGGTGGCCCATTCGCCCACGCCGTCCATCGTCAAGACCACGGCCTCTTCGAACGGCGACGGGAAGAACACGCTGGCCGCGTGGCTCAGGTGATGCTCGCTGAACAGCAGCTCGCCGTTCCACCCGCTGCCGGTATCGGCCTTCTTGAGGGCCTTGAGGAGCAGGTCTTTCAGGAACAGCTTCTCTCTCAGCCACAGCGGGATCGACATGCGAAACGACTGGAACCCACGCGGCGCAAATGCGAGGTAGGTTTCGAGCAGCCGTTCGAACTTCAGGAACGGCTTGTCGTAGAACACGACCCGGTCGATGCCACTCAGCCCGACGCCGGCTTGGCTCAGGCAGTACTCGATGGCATGCGTGGGGAAGCCGGAGTCGTGCTTCTTGCGCGTGAACCGTTCTTCTTGGGCAGCAGCGACAATGTCGCCGTCCACCACGAGGGCAGCGGCAGAGTCGTGGTAGAAAGCTGATATTCCGAGAATCGCCGTCATCGCCGGGCCCGCGAGAAGTGTGTACGTCTATTCTAACTTGCGATCCACATGCCTGCGACTCGATTGCCAAAAATCCGTTTATTCGGCTCAAACGCGGAGCATC